>JANXVP010000463.1 GCA_025351615.1 Ramlibacter sp.
CGGAGGTGGTTTAGGCGGCGGCGGCGGTGGCCAGCGCCGCGGCGGCCGCGGCCGCTGAACCCGGTTCGATTCCGGCGGGGGCAACACGCCGCGCCTTCGGGCGCAGTCCCGCACGCAAGCTAAAATACAAGGCTTTGCCGAACTTTGACCGCCGGCGAAACCCCAACGATTACTTCAAGCTCAGGAAACTCCAGATGGCCATCGAACGCACCCTTTCCATCATCAAGCCCGACGCAGTGGCCAAAAACGTGATCGGGCAGATCTACGCACGCTTCGAGGCCTCCGGCCTGAAGATCGTGGCTGCCCGGATGGCGCATCTGTCGCGCGGCGAGGCCGAGCAGTTCTACGCGGTTCACAAGGAACGCCCGTTCTTTAAGGACCTGGTCGAATTCATGATCTCCGGCCCGGTGATGATCACCGCGCTCGAAGGCGAGAACGCGATCGTCAGGAACCGCGACCTGATGGGCGCAACCGATCCGAAGAAGGCTGCCGCGGGGACCATCCGGGCCGACTTCGCCGACAGCATCGATGCCAATGCGGTGCACGGCTCCGACGCGGCAGAAACCGCCAAGGGCGAAGTCGGGTTCTTTTTCCCCGGCATGAACGTCTACTCGCGTTAATCATGCAATGACGGCCAATCTTCTCGACTTCGATCTGGAAGGCCTGGCCGCGTACTGCGAAACGCTGGGCGAAAAGCGATTTCGCGCAACCCAGCTGTTTCGCTGGATCCACCAGAAGGGCGCCACCGACTTCGACCAGATGACCGACCTGGCCCGGTCGCTGCGGGAAAAACTCAAGGTCGGCGCCCATCTCCAGGGCCTGAAGATCCTGACCCAGCACGAATCGAAGGACGGCACCATCAAGTGGCTGTTCGACGTCGGCAATGGCGACGCCGTGGAGGCAGTGTTCATTCCCGAGGACGACCGCGGCACCCTGTGCATCTCGTCGCAGGCCGGGTGCGCGGTCGGTTGCCGGTTCTGCTCCACCGGGCACCAGGGCTTTTCCCGCAACCTGACCACCGGCGAGATCGTCGGCCAGCTCTGGTTCGCCGAACACTTCCTGCGCCGGCACCTGAAATCGGCGCAGCGCGTCATCTCCAATGTGGTGATGATGGGCATGGGCGAGCCGCTGCAGAACTACGCGGCGCTGCTGCCGGCGCTTAAGGTGATGCTCGACGACCATGGCTATGGGTTGTCGCGCCGCCGTGTCACGGTGTCGACATCGGGCATGGTGCGCATGATGGACCGGCTGGCCCGGGACTGCCCCGTGGCCCTGGCCGTGTCCCTGCATGCGCCCAACGACGAACTGCGCGATCACCTGGTTCCGCTGAATCGAAAGCACGGTCTGGCCGACCTGCTTGATGCCTGCAACCGCTATCTCGAGCACGCGCCGCGCGACTTCATTACCTTCGAGTACTGCATGCTCGATGGAGTCAACGACCAGCCCGAACACGCTAGGCAACTGGCGCAACTGGTGCAGCGTCACGCGGGCAGCGGCGTGTCGTGCAAGTTCAACCTGATTCCGTTCAATCCGTTTCCGGCATCGGGACTGGTGCGTTCGCCGCAACACCGGGTGCAGGCTTTCGCGAAAATACTGATCGATGCTGGTATCGTCACCACTGTGCGCAAAACCAGAGGAGACGACATCGACGCGGCGTGTGGACAGCTTGCCGGGGATGTCAAGGACCGCACCCGCGTGGGTGTGCGGATCGCCCAGCAGCGGACCGTGATGCTGAAACAGGTGCCGGCCGACGCCCGCGCCGCCAAGGAGACCGGAACACCATGAATGCGGACGCTGTGCGGCCAGGAAACCTGCGGACCTGGCTGGTCTGGTGCTGGCTGGCCGGCGCTTTGCTGCTGGCAATGGGCGGCTGCGCCAGCCGCAGCGGCGAGGCGACGGGCGCCGATGTCGACATCCTGACGGCTTCCGACGAGCCCGACGGCCGAAAGCGCGCGCGCATCCGAATGGAGCTGGCCGTCGGGTACTTCGAGCAGGGTCAGACCAACGTCGCGCTCGATGAACTCAAGCAGGTCATTGCCAACGACCCGACCTTTCCCGACGCATACAACCTGCGCGGCCTGATCTACATGCGTCTGAACGACATGAAGCAGTCGGAAGAGAGCTTCCGTCGCGCGGTGTCGCTCAATCCCAAGGATTCGAACGCGCAGCACAATTACGGCTGGCTGCTATGCCAGCTGGGCCGCTATGACGAGGCGAACCGTGCGTTCGAAGGGGCCATGACCAACCCGCTGTACGCGGACAAGGCCAAAACCCTCATGACCCAGGGCCTGTGCCAGGCCCGAGCCGGCCGCAAGGCCGACGCCGAGCGCAACCTGGCGCGGTCCTACGAACTCGATGCGGCGAACCCGGTCACCGGCTACAACCTGGCCAACCTGTTGTACCAGCGCGGCGAATTCCCGCGGGCGCAGTTTTATATCCGGCGGCTGAACAACACCGAGTTGGCCAATGCCGAAACGCTGTGGCTAGGCATCCGGGTGGAGCAGCGCCTGAACGACCGGGTCGCCATGTTGCAGCTGGCCGACCAGCTCAAGCGCCGGTTTCCGCAGTCACCCGAAATGACCTCCTACGCGAAGGGGGCGTTCGATGAATGAGGCGCCGGGGCAGGGGCCTGCCTCGGGATTCGACACGGGCTCTGCTGGCGAGCGCGCCAGTCCGGGAACCATGCTGCGCCAAGCGCGCGAAGCGGCCGGCCTGCAGGTGGAGACGCTGGCGGTTGCGCTGAAGGTTCCGGTGCGAAAGCTCGAGGCCCTCGAGGCGGACCAGTTCGACCAGCTGCCCGACGCCGTGTTCGTGCGGGCGCTGGCGGCCAGCGTCTGCCGCAACCTGAGGGTCGACCCGGCGCCGATTCTGGAGCGGCTTCCCGCGACAGCTGGGCCGCGACTGGCGGCGACGGAGGGCGGCATCAATGCACCCTTCCGGTCGCCTCGGGATGGCGCCGGCCCGAGCTGGATGGAACACTTGTCGCGGCCGGTGTTCCTGGCCGTCTTCGCCCTGCTGCTCGGTGCGTTGGTATTGATCCTGTTGCCGTCGCACCGTGACGAGGTGGCAGCGGCGCCTGAGCCCGCACTTGAGCCCGTACCTGCGCCGGTTGAAGGCGCAGTCATCCCGGCAGCTGCCGAGGTGGCGGCGGTGACTACCGCTCCTGCTGCGTCCGCGCTCAGCCTGTCGGCATCCGCAGCCAGGGCCGAGCCGGCCGCAACGCTGTCCAGGCTGGCAGCTTCCGCAGCGGTGCCTGACGTGCCTGCCGCGCCTGCTGTTGCGCCCATCGATGGAATCGTCGTGTTCAAGGTCAAGGCGGCGTCCTGGATCCATGTGACCGATGCGAGAGGCGCCGTCCCGTTGCGCAAGCTGCTCGCCGCGGGTGAGTCCGCGGCGGCTTCCGGCGTCTTGCCGCTGGCGGTCACCGTCGGCAGTGTCAACGTCACCGAAGTCCGGGTGCGGGGCAAGCCATTCGACATGGCCCCGGTGTCCCGGGACAACGTTGCACGCTTCGAGGTGAAGTGATGGATCCGTCCTGCCTGCCGATTGCAGCGGCATTTCCGAACGCCCGGCGGTCGCGCCAGGCCCGTACCGTGTGGGGGTCGCGCGTGGTCACGGTTGGCGGCGACGCACCAGTGCGCATTCAGTCGATGACCAACACCGACACGGTCGATGCCATCGGCACGGCGATCCAGGTCAAGGAACTGGCCATCGCCGGGTCCGAGATGGTCCGCATCACGGTCAACACGCCCGAGGCGGCGGCGCAGGTTCCTTATATCCGCGAGCAGCTCGATCGCATGGGCATTGACGTGCCGCTGATCGGGGATTTCCATTACAACGGCCACCGCCTGCTGACCGACGACCCGGCCTGCGCGCAGGCGCTGTCCAAGTACCGCATCAACCCGGGCAACGTCGGCAAGGGCGACAAGCACGACCGCCAGTTTGGCCAGATGATCGAAGCCGCAATGCGCTGGGACAAGCCGGTCCGCATCGGCGTCAACTGGGGCAGCCTCGACCAGGAATTGCTGGCCGGCCTGATGGACACCAACAGTGCCCGCGCCCAGCCCTGGGACGCCAGGCTGGTGATGTACGAGGCGCTCATCACATCGGCCATCGATTCGGCCAAGCGTGCCCAGGAGATGGGCATGGATGGCAACCAGATCATCCTGTCCTGCAAGGTCAGCGGCGTGCAGGACCTGGTTGCGGTCTACCGCGAATTGGCCAAGCGGTGCGACTACGCGTTGCACCTGGGCCTGACCGAAGCGGGCATGGGGACCAAGGGCACGGTGGCGTCGGCGGTCGCACTGGGCATCCTGTTGCAGGAAGGCATTGGCGATACCATCCGTGTCTCGCTGACGCCGCAACCGGGCGAATCGCGTACGCAGGAGGTGGTGATCGCCGCCGAGATCCTGCAGTCGCTGGGCCTGCGCAGCTTTGTGCCCAGCGTCACCGCCTGTCCCGGTTGCGGCCGCACCACCAGCACCACCTTCCAGGTCCTGGCCAAGGAGATCGACGATTACCTGCGAGCGCAGATGCCGGTCTGGCGCAGGAAATATCCCGGCGTCGAAAAGATGATGGTGGCCGTGATGGGCTGCATCGTCAACGGGCCTGGCGAAAGCAAGCACGCCGACATCGGCATCAGCCTGCCGGGCACCGGCGAAGCGCCGGCGGCGCCGGTTTTCATCGATGGCCAGAAGGCACTGACGCTGCGCGGCGAGAACATCGCCAGCGAATTCCACCAGGTCGTCGAAAACTATATCGAACAGCGCTTCGGCAGGCCGGTCGCCGAGTCCGTCTGAACACAAGCCATGGCTGAGAAATTGATTGCCGTCAAAGGCATGAACGACATCCTGCCGCCCGATTCGGCGCGCTGGGAGTGGCTGGAAGACAAGGTGCGCACGCTGATGGCGAGCTACGCCTACCGCAACATCCGCACGCCGATCGTCGAGCAGACGTCGCTCTTCGTGCGGGGGACAGGCGAGACCACCGACATCGTCGAAAAGGAGATGTACTCGTTCGAGGACAAGCTCAATGGCGAAGCCCTGACACTGCGCCCGGAGAACACGCCCGGCGTGGTGCGCGCGGCGATCGAGCACAACCTCACCTATGACGGTGGCAAGCGCCTGTATTACATGGGACCGATGTTCCGGCACGAACGGCCGCAGCGCGGTCGCTATCGCCAGTTCTACCAGCTTGGCGCCGAAGTGCTCGGCTTTCCGGGCCCCGAGGTCGACGCGGAGCTGATGCTGCTGGCGCACCAGCTCTTCGCCGATCTCGGTCTGCACAACATCCGGGTGGAACTCAACAGCCTGGGCATTCCGGCGGAGCGGCAGGCGCACCGCGCCGCCCTTGTGGCGTACTTTGGCGCCAATGCGGGTTTGCTGGACCAGGACGCCCAGCGGCGGCTGCAGACCAATCCGCTGCGCATCCTCGATACCAAGAATCCCGCCATGCAGGACCTGGTGCTGGCGGCGCCGCAGTTGCTTCACTACCTCGGAGATGGCTCGCGCAGGCATCTTGAGACCGTGCAGAGGCTGCTGGACGCGTGCGGGGTGGCCTGGACGGTCAACCACCGGCTGGTGCGCGGGCTGGACTATTACAGTCACACGGTGTTCGAATTCACGACCAGCGAACTCGGCGCTCAGGGGACACTTTGCGGCGGCGGGCGTTACGACGGGTTGTTCGAAGTGCTCGGCGGCAGGCCGACCCCGGCGGTTGGCTGGGGCATGGGGCTGGAGCGGGTGCTGGAACTGGTTGCGCAGCAAGGCGAAATTCGCGCGGCTCCTGGCGTCGATGCCTACGCGATCATTCATTCAGCCGACGCCCTGCCGGCTGCGTTGAAGACCTTGCAGGCGTTGCGCGCGGTCGGCGTCAGCGTCCAGATGCACGCGGCGCCGGCGGGAGCAACAGCTGGCGTGACTGGTGGCGCAACGCCCGGCGTTGCGGCCGACAGCATGGGCAGCATGAAATCGCAATTCAAGAAAGCCGACGCGAGTGGCGCACGCTTCGCGCTTATTTTCGGCCACGATGAACTCGCTGCCGATGAGGTGACGGTGAAGTCCTTGCGCGACGGCGCCGGCGCGCAGGAGCGCCAGCCGCTGGCCGACCCGGCCGCATGGGCCCGGAAACTACAATCGTCGGCTTGACACAAGAATCACAATGGCAAAACCACTCGACCTCGAAGAACAGGAGCAGCTTGACGAGATCAAGCACTTCTGGAAGAACTACGGCAACCTCATCACCTGGGCACTGATCGTCGTGTTCGGCGCCATCGCCGCCTGGAACGGCTGGCAGTATTGGCAGCGGACCCAGGCCGCGCAGGCTTCGGCCATGTACGACGAGGTCGACCGGGCCGCCACCGCCGGTGACATGACGCGGGTCGAGCGAGCCTTCACCGACATGAAGGACAAATTCGGCCGCACCACCTATGCGCATCAGGCCGGGTTGCTTGCCGCCAAGGCCTTTGCGGAGAAGGGAAATGTCGAAGCAGCGAAAGCCGCCCTGGTCTGGGTGGCGGACAAGTCGTCGGACGAAGGCTACCAGGCCACGGCGCGGCTGCGGCTGGCCGGCATTCTCGCCGACAGCAAGGCTTACGACGATGCCCTGAAGCAATTGTCCGGCGACTTCCCAATGGAATTCGAGGGACTGGTCGCCGATCGCCGCGGTGACATCTACAACCTGCAGGGCAAGAAGGGCGAGGCCAGGACCGAGTACCTGAAGGCCTGGCGCAGCCTGGATGAACGGGCCGAGTACCGCCGCCTGGTCGGGGTCAAACTCACCGCCATGGGGGTCGACCCCACAGCCGCCCCGGTCCCGCCTGGGGCCGCCGCCGCACCGGCAACCGCAACCGCAGCCTCCGCTGGAGTGAAACCATGATCGCCTTGGCACAGCGCGCCGCTGCTCTCGTCTTGATTGCCACGCTGGGGGGCTGTTCGATGTTGCCGTCCTGGCTTGGAAGCGGCCCCGACAAGCCCAAGCCTGCAGAATTGCCGCCCAACGCAGCGCTGGTCCAGGTTCGTCCGGCGTGGACTGCGCGCATCGGCGAGGTCGGCTTTCCCCTCTCTATGAGCGTCAACGGCAGCACGGTGGCCGTCGCCAGCAGCAACGGTGAGGTTGCCCAGCTCGAAGCGGCCAGCGGCCGCCAGCTTTGGCGCGCCACTGCCGGCGGCGCGATTTCGGCCGGTGTCGGCAGCGACGGCAAGCTGACGTCGGTGATCACCCGGACCAATGAAGTCGTGACCTTTGCGGGCGGCGGCGAGCCGCTTTGGCGGCAGAAACTCGGGGCCCAGGCCTATACCGCTCCCCTCGTCGCGGGGGGTCGTGTCTTCGTGCTCGCGGCGGATCGTTCCGTCACGGCTTTCGATGGCCAGACCGGCCGCCGCCTCTGGAGCCAGCAGCGCCCGGGCGAGCCGCTGGTGCTGAGGCAATCAGGCGTGATGCTGGCTGTCGGCGACACGCTGGTGGTGGGCCTGGCCGGCCGCCTGGTCGGCCTGAACCCGCTCAACGGCGGTGTGCGTTGGGAAGCGCCGATCGCCACGCCGCGCGGCACCAACGACGTCGAACGGCTGGTCGACCTGGTCGGCAGCGTCAGCCGGGTCGGGACTTCGATTTGCGCGCGGGCGTTTCAGGCTCGCGTCGGGTGCGTGGACGCCGAGCGCGGCACGGTGCTGTGGACCAAGCCGGCCGCTGGCGCCGAAGGCCTGCATGGCGACGAACGGCTGGTGTTTGGCACCGAAAGCGACGGCAAGGTGGTCGCCTGGCGGCGCGACAACGGTGAGCGCGCCTGGAGCACCGACCGCCTCCAGTACCGTAACCTGACGGCGCCACTTGCGCTCGGCCGCTCGGTCGTCGTCGGCGACGGCACGGGCCTGGTGCATCTGCTGTCGCGTGAAGACGGTACGGCGCTGAACCGCCTGAGCACCGACGGCACGGCCATTGCCGCCGCACCGGTGCTCGCCGGCAACACCCTGGTTGTGGTGACACGTGGCGGTGGCGTTTACGGCTTCGTTCCCGACTAACGGGACCCGATGAAACCTGTCATCGCGTTGGTGGGACGCCCGAACGTCGGCAAGTCCACGCTCTTCAACCGGCTCACCAAGTCGCGCGACGCCATTGTGGCGGACTTCGCCGGACTGACGCGGGACCGGCATTACGGCAACGGCAAGCAGGGCAAGCACGAATTCATCGCGATCGACACCGGCGGGTTCGAGCCGACCGCCGAGAGCGGCATCTACATGGAGATGGCCAAGCAGACGCGGCAGGCCGTCGCGGAGGCCGACGTCGTGATCTTCGTGGTCGACGCCCGCGCAGGTATTTCGGCCCAGGACCACGACATCGCCAACTACTTGCGCAAGCTGGGCAAGCCGACGGTGCTGGCGGCAAACAAGGCCGAGGGCATGCTGGAGGGCGTCCAGCTGAGCGAGTTCTATGAGCTAGGCCTGGGCGACGTGCACGGGATCTCGGCCGCCCATGGGCAGGGGATCCGCGAGCTGGTCGAACTCGCCCTGGAGCCGCTGAACCTGCCTGACCCCGACGTGGAAGGCGAAACGGTCGACCCCGGCGTGATCAAGCTGGCAGTGGCAGGCCGACCCAACGTCGGCAAGTCGACCCTGATCAACACCTGGCTCGGCGAAGAGCGGCTGGTCGCCTTCGACTTGCCGGGCACGACGCGGGACGCGATCAGTGTCCCATTCGAACGAGGCGGCCAGCGCTTCGAGCTGATCGATACGGCCGGCCTGCGGCGCAAGGGCAAGGTGTTCGAAGCCATCGAGAAATTCTCGGTGGTGAAGACGCTGCAGGCGATCGAGTCGGCAAACGTGGTGTTGCTGTTGCTGGACGCGACCCAGGGCGTGACCGACCAGGACGCCCACATCGCCGGCTACATCCTCGAAAGTGGACGGGCGGTGGTGCTGGCAGTGAACAAGTGGGACGCCATCGACGCCTATCAGCGCGAACAGGTGCAGCGATCGATCGAGACCCGATTGGCTTTCCTCAAGTTTGCCGATCTGCACCCGATCTCGGCCATCAAGCGGCAAGGCCTGGGCCCGGTCTGGTCGTCGATCGCGGCGGCCCACCGGTCGGCCATGGTCAAGATGTCGACACCGGTCCTCACCCGGCTCCTGCTCGAGGCTGTGCAGTTCCAGCAGCCCCAGCGCTCGGGCATGTTTCGCCCCAAGCTGCGCTACGCGCACCAGGGTGGGATGAATCCCCCGATCATCGTGGTGCATGGCAATTCGCTGGAGCACGTCACCGCCGCTTACAAGCGCTTCCTGGAAAGCCGGTTCCGCAAGGAGTTCAAGCTCACCGGGACACCGCTGCGCATCGAGATGAAAACCTCCAAAAATCCCTACGCCGGCAAAGACGCCGATTAAGGCGTCTTGAACTCTGGCGGGGGGGCCCAATCTCCCATCCAGCCAGAGGCGTTTTTCAGCTTTTGGACTACTTGCCCGGCACTGCTGCTGTGGTAAGGTAATAATTCAACTTTACTTCCAAACACGGAGAATATCGTGAGCAACAAAGGGCAACTGCTACAAGACCCCTTCCTCAACGCCTTGCGGCGGGAGCATGTGCCGGTGTCGATTTATCTCGTCAACGGTATCAAGCTGCAAGGCCAGATCGAGTCTTTTGATCAATACGTTGTGCTGTTGCGCAATACCGTGACCCAGATGGTCTACAAACACGCCATCTCTACCATCGTCCCCGGGCGCGCCGTGAATTTTTCCGCGGCCGAAGCCGCCGAGGCCGGCCCCGCCTGAGCCCCGCTCACGGGCGCCTGTCGCACCGATGCCCCGGGCTTGCTGAACCTGACTGCAGGATGTTCAAGCTTGTCCGATTCTCCTGAACTGCGCGCCCCGGTCCTGCTGGTCGGCGTCGACCTTGGCCTGCCCAACTTCGATTCCGAGCTGGCGGAACTCGGCCTGCTCGCGCAGACCGCCGGGATGGTTCCCGTTGCCCGCATCGCGTGCAAACGCAAGGCGCCCGATGCTGCGCTGTTTGTCGGCAGCGGCAAGGCTGACGAGATCAAGGCGACAGCCGAAGCAACTGGCGCGACCGAGGTGTTGTTCGACCAGTCGCTCAGCCCGGCCCAGCAGCGCAACCTGGAGCGCCACATCGGCTTGCCGGTCAACGATCGCACATTGCTGATCCTGGAAATCTTCGGCCAACGCGCCCGCAGCCACGAGGGCAAGCTGCAAGTCGAGCTGGCGCGGCTGCAATATGTCAGCACGCGCCTGGTCCGGCGCTGGTCGCACCTGGAGCGGCAGACCGGCGGCGCCGGAGTGCGCGGCGGCCCGGGTGAAAAGCAGATCGAGCTGGACCGGCGAATGATCGGCGACGCCATCAAGCGCACCAAGGAGCGGCTGGTCAAGTTGAAGCGCCAGCGCCAGACCCAGCGCCGCCACCGTGAGCGGCGGGGCGCTTTCACGATCTCCCTGGTGGGTTACACCAACGCCGGCAAGACCACCCTGTTCAACGCGCTGGTCAAGGCCCGCGCCTATGCCGCCGATCAGCTGTTCGCGACGCTGGACACGACCACGCGCCAGCTGTATCTTGCGAATTCCTCAGAGTCGGCAGAGGGCGGCGGCCGCTCCGTCTCCCTGTCCGACACCGTGGGATTCATTCGCGACCTGCCGCACGGCCTGATCGCTGCCTTTCAGGCCACCTTGCAGGAGGCGGTCGATGCCGATCTGCTGCTGCACGTGGTCGATGCGGCCAACCCCGACCATCCTGAGCAGATCGCGGAGGTCCAGCGTGTGCTGCAGGAAATCGGCGCTGGCGCCGTGCCGCAGATGCTGGTGTTCAACAAGATCGACGCCCTGCCCGACGGCCAGCAGCCCCGGCATGCGAGCGACATGTTCGAACTCGATGGGGCCGCGGTGCCGCGCGTGTTCGTGAGCAGCCGGACTGGCCAGGGGCTAACAGAGTTGCGGCGCCAGCTCGCCGAGACGGTGGCTCGTCCGGCCTTGCCTTTGCCGCAATCCCCTGAACTTCACGAGGACCTGGCCTGATTGGGCACAATCGGGCGGCAACAACAATGAGATCGAGCGCATGAACCTCCATTTACGCGGCCTGCGGTGGCTTGGGCTGAAGCGCCTGATCCGGGGCGTGTTCAACCTGAACGATCCGCGCTGGGGACGTGGCGACGACAACGGGCAGAAGTCCGAAGGCGGGCCGCCCAAGGGCCCGAACCAGGGTCCGCCGGACCTGGACGAGCTGTGGCGCGATTTCAACCGCAAGCTCGGCGGCCTGTTTGGCGGCAAGGGCAAGCGCCCGGAAGGCAATGGCGGCGGCTTTGGCGGGGGCGGTGGCGGCTTCAAACCCGACATGCGCAGCGCTGGGATCGGCGCCTTGGTGGTGGCCGCAGTGGTTGTCCTGATCTGGCTGGGCACCGGGTTTTTCATCGTCCAGGAAGGCCAGCAAGGCGTCATCACACAGTTCGGCAAATACCACGGCACGGTGGAAGCGGGCTTCAACTGGCGGCTGCCGTATCCGATCCAGCGCCATGAGACGGTGAACCTGACACAGTTGCGTTCAGTCGAGATCGGCCGCAGCAGCGTGGTGCAGGCCACCGGCCTGAAGGAGTCGTCGATGCTGACGCAGGACGAAAACATTGTCGACGTGCGATTCACCATCCAGTACCGCCTCAAGAGTGCGGCGCAGTTCCTGTTCGAGAACCGCAATCCGGACGACGCCGTGATCAAGGCCGCCGAATCGGCGATCCGCGAAGTGGTCGGGCGCGTCAACATGGACGACCTGCTCGGACGCAACAGCGAGAACATCCAGCGCGATGTCGCCAAGTCGATCCAGTTCCAGATGGACCGCTACAAGACCGGCATCGAGGTCCAGAACGTCAACATCCAGAACGTCCAGCCGCCCGAGCAGGTGCAAGCCGCGTTCGACGACGCGCTGAAAGCCGGGCAGGACCGCGATCGCCTGAAAAACGAAGGCCAGGCCTACGCCAATGACGTGATTCCACGCGCCAAGGGCGCCGCCGCGCGGCTGAAGGAAGAGTCTGACGGCTACAGTGCCCGCATCCTGGCGCAGGCTGAAGGTGACGCGCAGCGCTTCCGCTCGGTGCTGACCGAATACCAGAAGGCGCCGCAGGTGACGCGCGACCGCATGTACATCGACGCGATGCAGCAGGTCTATACCAGTGTGACCAAGGTGCTGGTGGATTCGCGGCAGGGCAACAGCCTGCTGTATCTTCCGCTCGACAAGCTGATGCAGCAGGCAGGCGCGGCCGCCGAAAGCGCCGCTCCCGCGTCGGGCGCTACCGCGACGGTCCCGTCCGTCCCCGCCACCCCGGCGGCCATCCCAGGCGATTCGCGCGCCCGCGACAACTCGCGCACCCGCGACCGCGAAAGCCGCTGATATGAACAGAATCGGATTTGTCGTTTCCACCGTGCTGCTGGCGCTGGCGCTGCTCAGCTCCATGCTTTTCGTGGTTGACCAGCGCCAGTTCGGCGTGGTCTATTCCTTTGGCCAGATCAAGGAAGTGATCACCGAGCCGGGCCTGCGTTTCAAGCTGCCGCCGCCGTTCCAGAACGTGGTGTTCCTGGACCGCAGGGTGCTGACGCTGGACAGCCCCGAGACCGGCTCGCTGCAGACCGCGGAAAAGAAGAACCTGGTGATCGACTGGCTGGTCAAGTGGCGCATCGCCGACCCCAAGCAGTTCATCCGCACCAATTCCGGCGGCGTCAACATCACCACGGCCGAAAATCGCCTGACTTCGGTGGTCCAGGATGCCTTGAAGAACGAAGTGAACCGGCGCACCGCGCGTGAACTGCTGGCGACCGAGCGCGAGAAGGTCATGCAGGGCGTGCAGCAGCGCCTGGCCGACGACGCGAAAACCTTCGGCATCGAAATCGTCGACGTGCGCATCAAACGCGTGGATTACCCCAAGGAAGTGGCCGACTCGGTCTATCGCCGGATGGAGTCCGAGCGCAAGCAGGTGGCCAATGAATTGCGCTCCATCGGCCAGGCCGATGGGGAGAAGATCCGCGCCGACGCCGATCGCCAGCGCGAAGTGATCCTCGCCAACGCCTACCGTGATGCCCAGAAGGTCAAGGGCGAGGGCGACGCCAGGGCTTCCGCGACTTACGCCGATGCGTTCGGCCGCGATCCGCAGTTCGCGCAGTTCTACCGCAGCCTCGAAGCCTACAAGTCCAGCTTCAGCAAGAAGAGCGACGTGGTGGTGCTCGATCCATCCGCATCGGAATTTTTCAAGTCGTTCCGCGGCGGCTCCGCGGCGGCTCCGGCCGGCCGGAAGTAAAACTTGGACAGCGACCTGCTGTGGGCCGCGCTGGCCCTGATGCTGGTTTTCGAAGGTCTGTTTCCGTTTCTTTCGCCGCGTGGCTGGCGACGGACCTTCGAACGCCTGCTGGCGATGCAGGACGGGCAGATCCGCTTCTTCGGCCTGGTCAGCATCCTGCTCGGGCTCGGCCTGCTCTGGCTGGTCACTTGAAGCGGTGGCGACGCGGGACGAACCGCGCAGCCCGGTAAAATACTGTTTTTAACAGCGCCCGAAATTCCATGTCCGCCTGGGTCCTGCCGGATCACATCGCCGATGTCCTGCCGTCCGAAGCCAGGCATATCGAAGAACTCCGCCGTGAATTGCTCGATACGGCGCGGGGTTTCGGCTATGAACTGGTGATGCCGCCGCTGCTGGAGCACCTGGAGTCGCTGCTGACCGGGACCGGCGAGGCGCTCGACCTGCAGACCTTCAAGCTGGTGGACCAATTGTCCGGCCGGATGATGGGCCTGCGTGCCGACACCACGCCCCAGGTCGCGCGGATCGACGCCCATCTGCTCAATCGCCAGGGCGTGACGCGGCTGTGCTATTGCGGCCCGGTGCTGCACACCCGGCCGGACCGGCCCCATGCCACGCGCGAGCCGCTGCAGTTCGGAGCGGAAATCTACGGGCACGCCGGCCTCGAAGCCGACATCGAGGCCTTGCAGTTGGCGCTGGACTGCCTGGCAGCCAGCCGGGTCAGCGATTTGACGGTCGACATGGCTGACGCGCGCATCGTGCGTTCGCTGCTCGAAGGCATCACGCTCGATGTGAAAGCGCTGGCCGCGCTGCACGCTGCGCTGGCGGCGAAGGACACCGGCACGCTGACCGATCTCACCCGCGACTTTCCGGCCGCAGCGCGCCAGGGTTTGCTGGCGCTGCCATCGCTCTACGGCGATGCGAAGGTGCTGGCCGAGGCGGCGCAGGCGTTGCCGTCCCGGCCTGCCTTGCAGCAGGCGCTGGAGCAACTGAAATTTGTGGCCGGCCAGATCAGGGGCGCGCGGGTGAGTTTCGACCTGGCCGACATGCGCGGCTACGCCTATTACACCGGCATGCGCTTTGCCATCTACACGCCAGGCGCCAGCGACGCCCTGGCGCGCGGCGGGCGCTATGACGAAGTCGGCGCGGTGTTCGGCCGCAACCGGCCCGCTGTGGGCTTCAGTCTCGATGTCAAGCAGCTGGTCGGCGTCGTCGGCAAGCGGCCCCTCAAGGCGGCGATCCGCGCCCCGTGGGGCGAGTCCGCCAGCCTGCGCGCGGCGATTGCGTCATTGCGGCAAAGCGGCGAAACCGTGGTCTGCATCCTGCCAGGGCACGAAAGCGAACTCGACGAGTTCGAGTGCGACCGCGAGCTGGTGAGTTCGGGTAGCGCCTGGGCGGTCAGGGTGCTGTGAAGCCCCATTCCTTCACTGCGGGGGGCCAGCGCGTCCTCGGCGCACCCGTGCTGTACGAATTGAAAGAAGTCTGGAAATGAACAAGACAAGCGGTCGCAATGTGGTCGTGGTCGGCACCCAATGGGGCGACGAGGGCAAGGGCAAGCTGGTGGACTGGCTGACCGAAATGGCGCAGGGCGTGGTGCGCTTTCAGGGCGGGCACAACGCCGGCCACACGCTGGTGATCAACGGCATCAAGACCGCGCTGCACCTGATCCCCAGCGGCATCATGCGCCCGGGCATCAAGTGCTACATCGGCAACGGCGTGGTGCTGTCGGCCGCCAAACTGTTCGAGGAGATCGAAGGCCTGGAGAAGGCCGGCGTCGAAGTGCGATCGAGGCTTCGCATCAGCGAGGCCTGCCCGCTCATCCTGCCTTACCACTCGGCGCTCGACATCGCGCGCGAGACGCTGCGCGAACAGGGCGGCAGCGAGAAGATCGGCACCACTGGCCGGGGTATCGGCCCGGCTTACGAGGACAAGGTGGCCCGCCGCGCGCTGCGCGTGCAGGACATGAAGCATCCGCAGCGCTTTGCCGACAAGCTCAAGGTGGTGCTCGACCTGCACAACTTCATGCTGACCAATTACCTCAACGCGCCGGCCGTGGACTTCCAGCAGGTGTACGACGAGGCGATGAAGCACGCCGAACTGCTGAAGCCGATGATGGCCGATGTGTCGCGCGAGTTGAACGAGGCGCACCTGCATGGCGACAATCTGCTGTTCGAGGGCGCACAGGGCACGCTGCTGGACGTGGACCACGGCACCTACCCGTATGTCACGTCGAGCAACTGCGTCGCCGGCAATGCATCGGCCGGAGCCGGTGTCGGGCCCGGCATGCTGCACTACATCCTCGGGATCACCAAGGCGTATTGCACGCGCGTGGGCGGCGGGCCGTTCCCGACCGAGCTCGACTGGGCGACGCCGGGCACTGTTGGCTACCACCTGTCGACCGTCGGCGCCGAAAAGGGCGTCACGACCGGGCGCAGCCGCCGCTGCGGCTGGTTCGACGCGGCGCTGCTCAAGCGCTCGGCCCAGGTCAATGGCCTGTCGGGCCTGTGCATCACCAAGCTGGACGTGCTGGACGGCATCAAGGAACTGCAGCTTTGCACCGGCTATGAGCTCGATGGCGAGACCACCGACATCCTGCCGCTGGGCGCCGACGAGATCGCGCGCTGCAAGCCGTTTTACGAAACCATGGAAGGCTGGAGCGACAGTACCGTGGGCGTGACGCAGTACGACAGGCTGCCTGTCAATGCGAGGCTTTACCTGCAGCGCATCGAGCATTTCACCGGCGTGCCGATCCACCTGATTTCGACCAGCCCCGACCGTGACCACACGATCATGATGCGGCATCCCTACCTCCCGTAACCAGGAAAAAAACATGTTGACGGAAGACGGCAAGCATCTGTACGTAAGCTATGACGAGTACCACAACCTGATCGAGAAACTCGCGATCAAGGTGCACCAGTCGGGCTGGGAGTTCGACACCATCCTGTGCCTCGCACGCGGCGGGATGCGTCCGGGGGACATCCTGTCGCGCGTCTTCGACAAGCCGCTGGCGATCATGTCGACCAGCTCCTACCGGGCCGAGGCCGGCACCCGCCAAGGGCACCTCGACATCGCACGCTTCATCACCACCCCCCAGGGCGAGATCGCCGGTAAAGTGCTGCTGGTGGATGACCTGGCCGATTCCGGAAAGACGCTGCACGCGGTGATCGACCTGCTGCGCAACAACTACGCCCCGATCAGGGAAATGCGCAGCGCTGTGATCTGGACCAAGGGCCTGTCGACCTTCCAGCCGGATTACTCGGTGGAGTTCTTGCCCACAAACCCATGGATCCACCAGCCGTTCGAGAGCTATGACGGCATGGGCGCGCAGAAGCTGCTGGACAAGTGGAAAATCTGAAGTAGTCGTCGCCAAATTTCGGCTGTGCCCATAGTTTGGCGCCGGGTTGACCAGTCAAACGGCCAGGGGCCGACCGGCGCTTTTCGATGCATTGACAACAACTAGGCCGCTGCACGCGGGAGCAGCAATCCCGGCCCGGTAGTTGGGGTGGCCAAGGCTGTTTCGCTCTCTTTTTGATAGCACACGCTTTCGCGCCTGGCCCATCAGGGATAAGGCCTTCGTCCTACGACACGACGCGCGAGCAGCGCATGGCTTGAAGTGATAGTGCGGGCATTGTCGGGGGCTGGGAAAAATCACTCTCCCGCGAACCAGGCCGAACCCCGGCACTTATGCACAACATCCTCATCATCTCGGGCACTCGCCCGGAAATCATCAAACTCGCGCCGGTCTTTCAGGAACTCATGAAAGCCCCATGGGCTCGCGTTGAGTGGCTGCATACCGGACAGCACGGTGAAATGGCAAGTCAGATTCTCGACTGTTTTGACGTCGTGCCTGACATGACGCTGACCCGCGCCGGGACGAGTTTGCAGGACTTCAGTACAGGCTGCAGGCAACAGCTCGAAGCGGTGATGGAGCAACGAAAATGGTCGCTGGTCATTGTTCAAGGCGATACCGAGAGCGCGTTCCAGGGCGCGCTGGCCGCGTTTTACCACCGTGTGCCATTGGCGCATGTCGAGGCCGGGCTGCGCACCCACAACCTGGGTCGTCCCTTTCCTGAAGAGGGCCTGCGACAGATGATCAGCCGCCTGGCGCAGTTTCACTTTCCGCCGACGCAACGTTCTCGTGCGGCGCTGAAGACTGAAGGCATCGTAGACGGCCAGATTTACCTGACCGGCAACACCGTGATTGACGCGCAGCAGTGGACCTGCGCGAACCGCGGAGTCAAACGCACCGCGACCGGCCGCGGTCACCTTCTTGTCACCGTCCATCGGCGCGAGAACTGGGGCGATGATGTCGCCGAGATTTGCCGCGCAATTGCTGAGATCGCACGCAAGCGGCCGGACCTGGACGTGCTCTTCCCAGTCCATCTGAATCCAGTGATCCAGGGGCCGGTCAACGCGATTCTGGGAGGTATCGAGAACGTGAAGCTGACAGCGCCGCTTGGCTACACAGAAATGCAGCAGTCGCTCGCGGACGCGTGGTTGGTGTTGACCGATTCAGGTGGACTGCAGGAAGAGGCGCCCACCTTCGGTGTGCCGGTGCTGGTGTTGCGGGAGGAAACTGAGCGGCCCGAAGCGGTGGAGGCCGGTTGCGCCTTGCTGATCGGACCGACCCGGCGTGCAATTGTCGATCACGTCACCCGTCTTCTGGGCGATCCAATGGCCTACCGGAAGATGTCGCAGGCCGGCAATCCATTTGGCGACGGCACGGCAGCCCGGAAGATCGTGCACGCGTTGGCGGCCACCTTCGCTGTGAAACCGGTTGCGCTGCCGGCCTTGGCCTGACCATCTTTTAACAGGAACGCCACGCATGCCGAACCCGATTTTCTCAATGGGGCCAAGGAACATGACCAGTGCCTCCGTATCCCTTCTGACGCTCGCACGCAGAGTCATAGCCTGTATGTCGGCGTGCGTTGCACGTGTTCAACCGGCCTTTGCCGAGTCGGGCGCGGCAGGCCTCGCGCCGTCCTTCAAGGACTACCGGCTGGCGTCGGTGATGGCCTGCCTGCTGATTGCGATCGTGGTGTTGATGGCGCTATACGGACTTCGCCATTTCATCTTCACAATGAATCGCCTGGCTGGAACGCAACGGCATCCTTATATCGACATCGCTGTCGCGCGGTGGCCGATCGTCACTGTTTTCATTGCCGCGCACAACGAAGAGAAGGTCATTGCCGGCTGCATCGAGGCGCTGCTCAATACCGACTACCCGGCAGAGCGGCTGAAGATCATTCCGGTCAATGACCGCTCCGTCGATAAGACCGGGGCCATCATCGACAGCTACGCGACGCGCCATCCCTCCCGCATTTCTCCCTTTCACCGGGTGGGGGGAAATTCCGGCAAGGCTGCGGCACTCAAGGAAGCTCTCCTTCAAGCCGATGGTGACATTGCGATCATTTTCGATGCCGACTATGTTCCTGGCCGCGGGTTGATCAAGCAACTGGTGGCGCCGTTTTTCGATCCTGAAGTCGGCGCGGTCATGGGTCGGGTCGTGCCGGTCAACAGCGGCGTCAATCTGCTGACTCGACTGCTGGATCTGGAGCGCTCGGGCGGCTACCAGGTCGACCAGCAGGCACGGATGAACATGAACCTGTTGCCGCAGTACGGTGGAACCGTTGGCGGCGTGCGTCTATCCGCGGTTGCGGCGGTCGGAGGCTGGCACGACGACACATTAGCCGAAGACACTGACATTACTTTCCGGCTGATGTTCAATGGGTGGAAGACGGTCTATACCAATCGCTCGGAGTGCTATGAAGAAGTCCCCGAGGACTGGAGCGTGCGGATCAAGCAAGTCACACGATGGGCCAAGGGACATAACCAGGTCATGGCGCGCTACTGGTGGCAGTTTGCAACCAGCCCTTACCTGACGCTGTGGCAGCGCATCGACGGCCTGATGCTGCTTTTCGTGTTCATCATTCCGCTGGTGATGCTGTTTGGCTGGTGCCTCGCGCTCGGGCTCTATTTCATGAATGCGGGCTCGCTCCTGTCGCAGCTGATCCCTGTGTTTGCGCTGATGATCTAAGGCACCTTGGGCAACTTCGCCGCCTTCTTTGAAATCGTGATCGCCGTACTGCTCGACGGCAACCGGCGCCGGCTGCGCTTGCTGCCGTTCAATATGCTGGGCTTTATGATCAGCCTGTTCGCAATTTCCGGCGCCGTCTGGAGTTCGATGCTCGACAGCCTTCTCAACCGCGAGATGGTCTGGGACAAGACGATTCGATACCGTGCGGAGGTGACCCAGTAATGGCCGCTGACATTCTTCCCTACGCCAGCTTCTGGCTGGTATGTTTGGCGATCCTGGTCCTGCCCTTCGTGCCGGCATTCCGCGAATGGCGGCATCCCACCGACGCCCTGCCACTACCGGTCCTGCCCAACTACACCAGCGACATCGACCACTTCGCCAGGCGCCTTCGAGCCGATGTGTCGTCGAAACTGGGCCGGGGATCACCGACCGGGTATGAGGATTTCGAGATGGTAGGCGACGCACGCCCGGAAATGGATTGGAGCAAGAAGCGGCAGCGGATGATCTCGGGGGCTATCACAACCGAAGCTCCCATCCGCAGTCCCCAGCAGCTCTACGTGCAAGGCAGTATGCATGCCGGCGGCGGATCGGCCTTTCCGTCGTTGTACGCGACGGGTGATATCGACTTGGGCGACGAAAGCGAAGTTCGGGACTGGGCACATGCCGACGGCGCTGTGAAGCTGGGCGAGAAGTGCGTCGCGTTGCGACGGATTTCGGCAGGAACGCGCATCGAACTGGGGAACCAGTCGTGGTTCGAGCGGATGCAAGCTCCGACACTGTATTTCGGCTCGCGTGCCGGCCGGTCTATGCCTGCCGCGGACACCCGGCAGATTCCGGCCGACTTTGCGGATCTGCCTGATGCGGTTCAGCAAACGCCTTCGCTGTTCCTTGTTCGCGGCAATTGCACTTTGCCCCCTGGCCGATTCTATCGGGGGTCGCTGGTGGTGACAGGCTTTTTGACAATTGGCGCCGGCACAACCGTTGTGGGCGATATCAAGGCCCGTGATGGCGTCAGACTGGATCGCCAGGCCCAGGTCCGGGGCGCGCTGACGTGCGAAAAACGGATTTATCTATTCAATGAAGCCCGGGTTGACGGTCCTGTAATTTCCGAGAGCGATCTGCTGGTCGGCACGGGGGTTGTGGTCGGCTTGGTCGATGTCCAAACAACGGTCAGTGCGGCCAATATCATTGTCGAAGAAGGAGTCGTGGTCCATGGCGCGGTCTGGGCCCATGAAATCGGAATGGTGAAGCCGGCGTGACGTGGCTGCACTTCATGTCGCGCTGGCTCCTGGTTGCTGTCTTGGGCTATGGCACTGTCGCCGGCGCAGGGACACGACTGGAGCTCAGCGGCTACACGGACGGCAGTGGCGCTATCACGGTCCTGCACCGGGGCGACTCGGTCGATCCGTATTTCGCGATGCAAGCCCTTTTGCTTGCGTACGACAATGGGATGGACATTTCGGGTTCGGCCGAAATGTTTGTGAACTGGCTGCTGCCGCAGCAAAAGCCCGACGGCACTTTCGACCGTTTCTGCCATGGGGCCGACAGGAAGTGGGTGTCGTGCAAGACCGCGGATGCGGACGACTCTCTTTTGGCCATCTGGATGCGCTTGCTTGAGACGATGCCGTTGCAGTTGCGCACCATCCCTGCCTGGGCAAAAAGTCACTCCATCAGCGAAGCGTCGCTCGATCATTTGTTCCAGCCGTCGCGGGGCATTTACATGGTTTCCCCTTTGTACCTGCACGGGCTGTTCATGGACAACCTGGAGGTCTGGTCGCTCAACGTCCATTCAAAGCAGCCGGTCCGGGTGGCTGCTGCCGATAAACTGGCGCGAGCGATCAACGAAACTTTCTGGGACGCGGAGAAGAAGCGATTCTTGGTGTCAACCCAGCTCGAGCAGAAAACACAGGCGCAGGCCTTCTATCCCGACAAGGTCGCCCAGATTTTCCCGATGCTGGTGGATTTTCCGGTGCCTGGCGGAGATTCGCGATCGTATTACCGCAACTGGATGAAGACGCATCGGGCTGAGTGGTTACGACAGGGGGACGCAGATTATCCCTGGGGCCTTCTTGCGGTCCTTGCGATCCGCCAGGGCGATCAGTCCAGCGCCCGTTGCTGGATCCGTGGAGCGGCGCCGCTGCGCCACGGTTCGCGGTGGGCGATCACCGATGACATTTCTTATCAGATCCTGGTCAACAAGGGCATCGCGGCGGCGCCCAAGGCGGATCCCTGCAAATGAAAAATGAACAACTATGAAATCGACGGCCATTTCCCCAATCGATGATTTACGCGAGCACGACAGGATGTTCAGTGCCGCATTTGCCGAAGTCCGCAGCGCCCGCGCCCGGCTTGTCCAGGTGCGTCCCCACCGGGCTATCACGCCACTCACGGTGACTCCGTACCTGCTCGCTCAGGCCATCCTGCTGCCGGTGATACTGTGCGCAGTGCTGTATTGGGCCAAGCCGCAGCTGTTCGATTTCTGGCGCGGATGCATTCTCTTCTGGTCCGGGCAGCTGGATTTGAACTTTGGCCTGTCGGCCCTGCTGAACGATGCGGGGCAACATGCCTTGATGTTGCCAAGACGTGAGCAGGAAGCACCAATGCCGGGCGCGATCATGCTGGTGTTGACTTCGGTGGTCGCCATCGCCGTCTTCGCGCTGTCTTTCGGTATGAAACGTGCGAAGCTACCGCTCAAGATCCCGCTGCGGATCATTTCCGTGGTCCAACTCATCGCGGTGGTCTACTTCTGGCTGGCGCCCACTGACTTTCCCTACAGCATCGCCCGGCACAGCGAAGACCTCATGACCATCGGTTATGCGTTGATGCTGGCGACGCCGTTGATGCTAGCCATCGGTTATTACATCCTGAATCTGAGCCTGCCTGTCAAGCTGTTTCACACCGCGCTGATCCTGCTTTTCATGGCCATCATGGTTCCGCACCAGGTCCTCGTCCAGGCCTTCATCATGGAGCACCTTTCGGTGCTCTTCATGCCGGTCCTCTATATCTGTTTCGGAGCCGTGTTTGACGCATTGGTCTTCGTTGCGCTGTATTCGTGGGCTGTCAGTAATGCGCCTGTCGACGCCGCAGTTTGAATCGGGCGCGCAAGGCGAGACACGGGCCGGCACGCTTGCCGCCGATTTCATATTCAACTGGCAAAATTTTATTTTTCTGCGTTATGTTCCATCGAAAATCCAACTTCCTGAGTGCTCCTGACTAAGCACGATCTATGAATAGAACATACCTTGTCTCGCTGGTCGTGACCGGCGTCTGCGGGCCCCTCGCTTTTTCTGCTTCCGCGCAAAACTCACTTCCGGACCGCACGGCCCCGGAGATGCCGGTAATGCTCGCGCAGGCTGCAATCGAGCCCCCGCCAACCTCGACACCTGTCCCGCCAGCCTCCCGGTCGGGCGTTGACGTTTACACGAGTCTGCACCAGCTTTCCAGCGGCTTCGGCAACTGGCGCGAAGTCGGCATACGCGGCTCCTATGAATCGGGCGCCCATCGACTGCGGGCGGAACTGGCCTCAATGCGTCGATATGGCGAGTCGGGAAACTATGTCGGCGCAGGCGATACCGTCACCTTCAGCGAGGACTGGTTCGCATCGCTTTCGGCCGGCGCCGGAGACGGGGCGTTTTATCTGCCCCGGTATCGGCTCGATGCGTTTGTCAACCGGAAATTTCTCCCTGGCAGGAATCTCATCGGGACCGTTGGGGCGGGCTATTACCGCGCCCCGGACGGGCACGCCGACCGCAGCGCAAGCCTAGGAGCAACCTACTATTTCAGCCAGCCCCTGGTTGTGCAAGGAGAAGTACGGTTTAACAACAGCACCCCCGGAAGTATCCGGACGCGGCAGCAATTTATCGCGGCGACGTGGGGCCGAGACAAGGAAACCCAGGTCATCGGCCGCTATGGCTGGGGCCGCGAGGGGTACCAGACGGTCGCCCAGGGCATGTCGCTGGTCGACTTTCGCAGCAATGAGGCCAGCCTGAAGGTGCGGCATTGGCTGGGCCCGAATTGGGGGGTACAGGTTGGCGTCGAGCGCTACCGAAATCCGTTCTATGTCCGAAGCGGGGGCAATCTCGGATTTTTCTGGCAACTGCCATAGGCGCTTGGGTTGTCGCCGATGCCTATCGGATGCAACGGAGGCTGTTTCTCGGAGGCACGACGTTGCCGCGGCGATGAAGCGCGCCCCGTTGTCATCGCTGCCCGAACGCGGCGCCCTCGAACAAATCCTTGAACTCACGGGGCTGGGAGCGCCAGTACTGTTTGGGAGCGGTGACACGCGCGCCCAGCGCAGCCGCAGCATGCCAGGGCCAGCGCGGGTCATACAGCATCGCACGGGCCAGGGACACCGCATCCGCTTCGCCGCCGGCGATGATGGCTTCGGCTTGTTGCGGTTCGGTGATCAGGCCGACCGCGATCGTCGGCAGGCCGGCCTCGGCCTTGACGCGTTGCGCATAGGGCACCTGGTAGCCGGGCCCGAGCTTGATAGCCTGGGCTGGCGATATCCCGCCGGTGGTGACGTGGATCGCGGCGCAACCGCGCTGCCCCAGGGCCTTCGACAATTCCAGCGTGCCGTCGATGTCC
>JANXVP010000518.1 GCA_025351615.1 Ramlibacter sp.
CGCGGGCACCACCGACGCCGACAAGGTCATGTCGACGCTCAAGGGCATGAAGATCGACGATTTCTACAACAAGGGCCAGATCCGCGCCGATGGCCGCATGATCCACGACATGTACCTGTTCCAGGTCAAGTCGCCGAAGGATTCGGGCACGCCGTGGGATTACTACAAACTGATGGCCAAGGTCCCGGGCGAGCAGGCTTTCACCACCGTTGCCGACTCCAAGTGCCCATTGTTGAAAAAGTAAAGGAAACCTGAGGACCGGCTGCGGCCTCTCCCCGGCTCCCCATGGAAATCTTCGGCATTCCCCTCCAGGCGTTCCTCGGCCAGCTGATGCTGGGGTTGGTCAATGGCGCGTTCTACGCCATGCTCAGCCTCGGCCTCGCGGTAATCTTCGGCCTGCTGGACATCGTGAACTTCGCCCATGGGGCCTTGTACATGGTAGGCGCTTTTGCGGCGTGGATCATGCTCGACAAGTTCGGCATCAACTTCTGGCTGGCCCTGGTCCTGGCCCCTCTCGTCGTCGGTGCGCTCGGCGTGGTCATCGAGCGGACTTTCCTCAAGCGCCTGTACGGTCTCGACCCGCTGTACGGCCTGCTTCTGACCTTCGGCCTCTCGCTGATCCTGGAAGGCATCTTCCGGGACCAGTACGGCGTCTCCGGGCAGTCCTATCCGGTGCCGGAGCTGTTGTCCGGCGCGACCAATATCGGCTTCATGACGCTGCCCAACTACCGGGCCTTCGTGGTGCTCGCCTCGCTGCTGGTGTGCCTCGGAACCTGGTTTCTGATCGAGCGCACGCGGCTGGGCGCCTACTTGCGGGCCGGCACCGAAAACGCGCGTCTGGTCCAGGCTTTCGGTGTCAACGTGCCGCTGATGGTGATGCTCACCTACGGCGCCGGCGCCGGCCTCGCGGCACTCGCTGGCGTGCTGGCCGCGCCCATCATCCAGGTCACGCCGCTGATGGGCAGCAACCTGATCATCGTGGTGTTCGCGGTGGTGGTGATCGGCGGGATGGGGTCGATCCTGGGTTCAGTCGTCACCGGTCTCGGCCTGGGAGTGATCGAAGGTCTGACGCGCGTCTTCTATCCCGAAGCCTCCAGTGTGGTGGTCTTCGTGGTCATGGTAATCGTACTGATCCTGCGGCCCGCCGGACTGTTCGGCAAGGAAGCCTGAAATATGTTCCGACCCTCCCAGTACGGCAAGCTCGTTCGCTTCACCTACCTGGCGCTGCTGGTGCTGGCGCTGCTCGCGCCATTGATCGGCCTGTATCCGGTGTTCGTGATGAAGCTGCTCTGCTTTGCACTGTTCGCCTGCGCCTTCAACCTGCTCCTTGGCTTCACCGGCCTGCTGTCGTTCGGTCATGCAGCCTTTTTCGGCAGCGCCGCCTATGTCGCCGGCTGGTTCATCAAGGCCCACGGCTGGACGCCGGAGCTGGCCCTGATCGCGGCCACGGTGGCCGCAGGGCTGCTCGGGCTGATCTTCGGCGCCGTGGCGATTCGCCGCCAGGGCATCTACTTCGCGATGATCACGCTGGCGATGGCGCAAATGGTGTACTTCATCTGTCTGCAGGCGCCATTCACCGGCGGCGAGGACGGCCTGCAGGGCGTCTCGCGCGGCAAGCTGTTCGGCGTTTTTTCGCTGGAATCCGACGTCACCCTGTACTACCTCATCCTCGCCATTTTCGTCGCCTGCTTCCTGGTTATTTCGCGCATCGTCACATCGCCCTTCGGCCAGGTCCTGACCATGATCCGCGAGAACGAACCGCGTGCGATTTCGCTGGGCTACGAGGTGGACCGCTACAAATTGCTCGCCTTTGTGCTGTCCGCATCCCTGGCCGGACTGGCCGGTGGGCTTAAGACGCTGGTGATGGGGTTTGCCACGCTGTCGGACGTTCACTGGTCGATGTCGGGTGAGGTCATCCTGATGAGCCTGCTGGGCGGCGTCGGCACCTTGTTCGGCCCGGTGCTCGGGGCCGGCATCGTGATCTCGCTGCAGGACTTGCTGGCCGATAAAGTCGGCGCCTGGGTCACCGTGATCATCGGCGTGATCTTCGTGGTCTGCGTGCTGGCTTTCCGCAAGGGCGTGGTCGGCGAGCTGCAGGCCTGGTTCGAGCGACGCCGCGCGCGTGCCGCCTGAGCCGCGCCTGCACCGCGCTCAACGACCGATCGCGCGATAGAGCTCCGAGGCCTGGGCGATCCGGCCGTGCAACGGCAAGATGCGGTCAACGTTCATCTTCATGCGCTCGATGTTCTCGACCAGGACGACCTGGTTCGCGTTAGGCACGGCCGGCGGCGGCGCGTTGGGAGGGCCGGGTGTGTAGGCATCTGCCTCCACCAGCAGCCGCTCGCGCGGCAGCCACACCATCATGAAGCCCTGGGCATGCACGCTGTCCTGGATCATCGAGACCCGGACCTCGCGCTCTCCATCAGTGAAGGTGCGCTGCCCATCGACTGACGTCAGCGCCGGGGCGCGGCCGGAGCGGGCCAGCGCGTCGGGGCTGATGCTGTTCGGATTGGCAAGGACCATCTCGAACCAGGGGCGCGCGATATCGCTGGTGACCAGCGTGGCGCCGGTCGCCGCCGCGGTGCGCAGGCCGCCGGAATGGTCGAAGTGATGATGCGAATTGATCACGTAACGGATCTCCTTGGCCGGGACCAGCTGCCTGGCCTGCGCCAGCACCGCCTGCGCGCGTGCGTCGTACAGCGGACTTTCGACCAGGATCAGGTGGTCCTTCATTTCGATCAGGACGCTGTTGTGCGAGCCTCCCGCGAGGAACCAGACGCCGTCCGCGACCTTCTCCACCGCAACCCGCTCCGTGGCAGACAAGACTTCCGCCGGAACCTCGATGCCGGAAGGCAGGTTGGTCTGGACTTCGCGAACTTCCATGTCGAGCACGGCAAAGCCGCCCATGTCCTGTCGGATGCGGGTCGGAAAACGGACCCCGCCGAAGTCGCGATAGCCCGAATAAATCGTGACAGTGGCCGTGTCGCCCAGCACCGGGTTGGGCTGGACCGACTCGACCCGCTCCACCATCCCGTCAGCGGAGATCCACGCGGTCGCCCTGAACCGGCCCGGCTGCTCGAACGAAACCAGCGACAGCGCTCCCTCCCGGCGCAGGATTGCGTTGTTTCTCAAGGCAGCCTTGATCACGCCGTGGGGTGTGGTCCATAGATCGTGGACCCGTCCATCAACCGACAACGCGGCGGGCACGGCCGTCGCCCCGGCCAGATTCCAGGCTTTGTCGCCGCGCAGCAGCCCGGTCGTTCGCTGCTCGCCAGTCCCCATCAGGGGCAGCGCTCCCCCGCCGGTCGGCTCGGCGCGGGTGCGCACCGCATCCTCGCGCAGCGCCGCGTTCTGGTAATCGACCAGCCGCGAGAAACTCGTGAGGTTCTGCCTGGGCCAGGGCATTCCCGGACGGTAGGCCTGACCAAACGTATTGGCGCTTCCGCTCCCGGCATAGCGCAGGGTCGCGAGATTGACGCCGCCCATGGCCTCGTCGGCGTGGCGCAACACGGCGTTCGCATCTTCTCCACGGTGCGCGCAGGCTGCAAGCAGCAGCATCGCGGGCGCAAGCAGGGCCCAGCGCAATCCAACATGCAACTTCATGAAAGTCTCCTTGGTGGGTGCGGTCCCGCGGGGCCGTGCGGCATGGTAGCGCTTGCGCGTGCAGCTGTCATTCAGGTGCTTGCCAAGCGTGCGCGGCGCGCTAACCTCGCGGCATCAACCCAGGAGCCCAGCCATGAAAAACCTCTTCTCCCTGCAGGGCCGCACCGCACTCGTGACCGGCGGCTCGCGCGGCATTGGCCGGATGATTGCCACCGGGCTGCTCAGCCATGGCGCTAGGGTCTACATCTCGTCGCGCAAGGCCGACGCCTGCGACCAGGCAGCCAGGGAACTGTCGGCGCTGGGGCCTTGCTTCTCCCTCCCGGCAGATGTGTCGACGGTCGAGGGGGCGAACCGGCTGGCTGCGGCTTTTGCCGCCCGGGAGCCGGCCCTGCACCTCCTGGTGAACAACGCCGGTGCGGCCTGGGGCGAAAGCTTCGACACCTTCCCCGAAAAGGGCTGGGACAAGGTGATGGACCTGAACCTCAAGTCGCCTTTTTTCCTGACCCAGGCACTCCACGACCAACTGCGCGCCGGCGCAACGGTGCACCCGGCGAAAGTGATCAATGTGGCCTCGATCGATGGCATTTCCGTCAATCCCATGGAAACCTATTCGTACGCAGCGAGCAAGGCCGGACTCATCCATCTCACCAAACGAATGTCCTTGCGTCTGGTGCAGGACAACATCGTGGTGAGCGGCATCGCCCCGGGCGCCTTCGCCTCCGAAATGAACCGGGACGCGCGCGACCACGGGAAGGAAGTGGCG
>JANXVP010000547.1 GCA_025351615.1 Ramlibacter sp.
GATTTCGCCGCAGTTGATGTCCATGTCTTCTTCCTGCCGCTGCCAGAGCGCCGAGTTGGTCGCCAGTTTCAGCGACGGCGAAGGCGCGCAGCCGTACGCCGAGCCCCGGCCGGTGGTGAAGCAGATCATGTTGGCGCCGCCGGCGACCTGCCCCGTGGCGCTGACCGGATCGTAGCCCGGCGTGTCCATGTAGACGAAGCCGTGTTCGGTGACCGGCTCGGCGTATTCGTACACCGCCTGCAGATTGCTCGTGCCGCCCTTGGCCACCGCGCCGAGCGACTTCTCGAGGATGGTGGTCAGGCCGCCGGCCTTGTTGCCCGGCGAAGGATTGTTGTTCATCTCGCCCTGGTTGACTTCGGTGTAGTGCTCCCACCACTTGATGCGGTCGATCAGCTTCTGCCCCACCTCGCGCCTGACGGCGCGCCGCGTCAGCAGGTGCTCCGCGCCGTAGATTTCCGGCGTCTCCGACAGGATCGCCGTGCCGCCATGGGCGACCAGCAGGTCCACCGCCGCGCCGAGCGCCGGGTTGGCGCTGATGCCCGAGTAACCGTCGGAGCCGCCGCACTGCAGACCGATCGTGATGTGGGCCACGCTACACGGCTCGCGCTTCACGGCGTTGGCCCTGGGCAGCATTTCCTTGATCAGCGCAATGCCCTTTTCCACCGTCTTTCGGGTGCCGCCGGTGTCCTGGATGTTGAACACCTTGAGCGTGTCGCCCTCGCGCAGGCTGCTGTGCGCGAGCCACGCATTGATCTGGTTCGCTTCGCAACCCAGGCCCACCACCAGCACGCCCCAGAAGTTCGTATGCGTGGCGTAGCCGGCGAGCGTGCGCTCGAGAATCTGCATGCCCATGCCTTCGGTGTCCATGCCGCAGCCGGTGCCATGCGTCAGCGCGACGACGCCATCGACCATCGGAAACCCGGCCAGCGCGGCCGGGTTGGTCTGCCGCGAGAAGTGGTCGGCGATCGCCCGCGCCGCCGTTGCGGAGCAGTTCACGCTGGAGAGGATGCCGATGTAGTTGCGGGTCGCGACCCGGCCGTCGGAGCGCTTGATTCCCTGGAACGTGGCTTCGCGTGTCGGTGCTTGCGGCTTCACGTCGGCGCCGAACGCGTAGTCGCGTTGGAAGTCCCCCTTGTTGGGGCCCATGTCGAGGTTGTGGGTGTGCACGTGCTCGCCGGCTGCGATCGGCTTGCTGGCGAAGCCGATGATCTGGTTGTAGCGCCGGACAGCTTCTCCGCTTGCGATGTTGCGCGTCGCGACCTTGTGGCCGGGCGGGATCAGGCCTTTGATGACCACGTCTTCCGCTCTTGTTCCACCGACAAGCTGGCTCCTTGCGATGAGAACGTCGTCTGAGGGATGGAGGCGGATGAAGGGGGTCATGGTTTTGTGCCTTGAAGCGCGTTGGCTAAAGTGATTGCTCGGGTCCCCCCCCTTCACCCCCCCGCCCCTGAGCACGCGCTTGAGCGCGTGCGGGCAGATGCCCCGCACTGGGTGCGCAACGGCGGCGCCGTTGCTCTTCACCCCCCGCTGGGGTGAAGAGGGGGGCCCAAATTTGATGGCAGGCTCCGAGTGAAGTGTTAAGGACGAATGGCTGCCATGCGCAACAGGACACGACGGCGCGAACCTGCAGTTGTTGGCCAGTTGGACGCCATTTTTTCGGAGCGGCCGGCGGCTGCGCACGCCGGATCGAGACAGTCGCGCTTGCGCGCTGGCTCGCGGTTCGGCGCTAGCTTTCCACTCGGCGCCCCCGACGGCTACGGCAGGGCCGTGGTGTCCCGCGATGTTGCTGACGCTTCGTTCGTCTCCCTCAGCCGGCGCGACACAATCAAATCCAGGCTCCCCTTTTCGCCCCGGCGGGGGGCGAAGAGGGGGCGGGGGGGATATGGGGGGGAAAAAAAGCCACAGCAGCAAGAGAACGCGACGCAGCCACGATCATAGGTAATATCGCCCAGACGTCCGACTGGCGCATCGGGCGAATCCCGCAAGCCGGCGGCCGCACTGGAGACCAGCAATGAGACTTGAAGGAAAAACCGCTCTGGTGACCGCAGCGGGGCAGGGCATCGGCCGGGCTAGCGCCCTGGCGCTGGCGGCTGAAGGCGCCCAGGTCTGGGCCACCGACGTCAATCCGCTACTGCTTGAAGCCTATGCGGGGGTGGCAGGCATCCGGGCGCTGCCGCTGGACGTGCTGGACAAGGCTGCCATCGGCAAGCTCGTCGCCACCCTGCCGCCGCTGGACGTGCTATTTAATTGCGCCGGCTTCGTTCACAACGGATCGATCCTCGACGCCACCGACGAGCAATGGGATTTCGCCTTCAACCTCAATGTGCGCTCGCAGTTCTGGATGATCCAGGCCGTGCTGCCCCCAATGCTGGCCAAGGGCGGCGGCAGCATCATCAACATGGCCAGCGTCTGCGGCAGCCTGAAGGGGTTGCCGAACCGGTTCATCTACGGGGCGTCGAAGGCCGCCGTCGTGGGTTTGACCAAAAGCGTGGCGGCGGATTTCGTGGGCCAGGGCATTCGCTGCAATGCGATCGCACCGGGAACGGTGGACACGCCTTCGCTGCAGGACCGCATCGACTCGTACGCCGATCCGGTGCAGGCGCGCAAGAACTTCATCGCGCGCCAGCCGATGGGACGGCTGGCGCAGGCGCATGAGATGGCGCCCCTGGTCGTGTTCCTGGCCAGCGACGAATCGGTCTTCGTGACCGGCCAGGTCTATGCCAACGATGGGGGAATGACGATATGAACCAGCTCGATTTCAAGGACCGGCACGCGGTCGTCACAGGCGCAGCAACCGGCCTGGGCTATGCCATCGCGCAGCGATTGATCGCCTCCGGCGGCAGCGTCACGTTGTGGGATCGCGACGAAGCCGCGGCGCAGCGCGCCGCCAGGGCGCTCGGTGGCGGGACGCGGGCAGTCGTGGTGGATGTGGCGCAGCACGGCTCGGTGCAGGCGGCGGTCCGGGCGACGCTGGACAACGCGCCGCGGATCGATGCGCTGGTCAACAGCGCGGGCATTACCGGCCCCAACACCAAGGTCTGGGACTACCCGGTCGACGCCTGGCGCGAGGTGATGGAGGTCAACGTCAATGGCCTGTTTCACTGCTGCCGCGAGCTTGCGCCGCTGATGCGCTCGCAGGGCTGGGGCCGCATCGTCAACATCGCTTCGGTGGCCGGCAAGGACGGCAATCCAAATGCCAGCGCTTACAGCGCCAGCAAGGCCGCCGTGATCGCTCTGACCAAATCGCTGGGCAAGGAACTCGCCGACACCGGCGTCCGGGTGAACTGCGTCACCCCGGCGGCGGTGAAGACCGCGATCTTCGACCAGATGAGCGCCGAGCACATCCAGTTCATGCTCTCGAAAATCCCGATGGGCCGGTTCGGAACGCCGGAAGAAGTCGCCGCGATGGTGGCCTGGCTGTGCACCGAGGACTGCTCGTTTTCCACGGGCGCGGTGTTCGACCTGTCCGGCGGGCGCGCGACTTACTGACATCGCAACTTGAACAACAGGAGAAGAAGCAGATGAAACTCGTCCGCTACGGCAACCCCGGCAAGGAAAAGCCCGGCCTGATCGATCTCGAAGGCCGATTGCGCGACCTGAGCGCTGTGGTGCCGGACCTGGGGCCCGCCCAGCTGGGTAGCGTCATCATGAGCCGGTTGCGAAAGCAGAATCCCGAAAAGCTGCCGCTGGTGCGCGGCAAGCCACGCTTCGGCTGCCCGGTGGCGAACGTCGGCAAGTTCGTGGCGATCGGTTTGAACTTCGCCGACCATGCCGAAGAAGCCGGCGTGCCGATTCCCAAGGAGCCGGTGGTCTTCATGAAGGCGACCAGCTGCATCCAGGGACCGGACGATGCGGTGATGCTGCCGCGCGGCTCGACCAAGGCCGACTGGGAGGTGGAGCTGGGAATCGTGATTGGCGAACGGGCGCGCTACGTGGCGAAGAAGGATGCGCAGGCCTACGTCGCCGG
>JANXVP010000567.1 GCA_025351615.1 Ramlibacter sp.
CAGCCGGACGGCGCCGTGCAGCAATGCATGGCTGACGACATATGGCAGACTGAATTTCGCCTCGAACGCGGTGCGCGGCGCGAAATTCCCTGTGACATCCAGTGCGGTCTTGTAGGTATCGACATGGACGGATTCAATCTGCGACGCGTCGATCTTGTGCTGTGCCCTGACCTCGAGCATCGCGTCGATGGCAGCGAACGTGTGGCCGCAGCACGCATGATTCTTTTGCGTGATGGCCTTGATGTTGTACCGCTCGCCAAGCTCGGCCGTTGCGCGATCCCATTTCGGATCGACCGACATCGCCGCTCCGAATCCTGCCTCACCTTCGAGAATGTCCAGCGCGCCGGTGACGCCATGTGCAGCACCGGTGCCTGCGGTTACCCCGACCCACGCCGCATGGCCTGCATGCAATGCCTTGGTCATCGCGTCGGATCGGAACGCCTGCTGCAGACCCGATGCGAATGTCGCGGCGGTCGCGAGCGCGTGCTTCATGACATCCATATTCGCTCCGTCGAGCAGTGCTGCCACGGCAGCGGCGCTGCCGAAACACCCGACCGTCCCCGTGGTGTGGAAGAATCGATAGTGTGACGGCTGAACCGCCACGCCGATACGCGTCGATATTTCGTAGCCGATGGTGATCGCCTTCAGAAAATCCGCGCCGCTACGACCCCTGTCCTCGGCAACAGCCAAAGCTGCGGAAATCGTGGGGCAACCCGGGTGATAGACGGCGTCACGGAAGATGTCATCGAATTCCGCCGCATGCGACATGCTTCCGTTGATCCATGCAGCCGTTCCCGGCAGCGCCGTCGTCTGCATTCCCGGCAGGCTGGACTTTCCATAGCCGAGCTCGTTGCTGTGCGCACGCATGAGATTGGTGCCCGGCGCTCCGACCGTGCCCGGAAAGAGCGCCGAGAACCAGTCAATGAGCGCTCTCTTTGCATGGTGTCTGACGTCCGGCGGGAGCGCCCGGCCGGCTTCGAAGCGCGAATATTCGGCAAATCGATCCAGGATCATTTGATTCATTCACAGTGGCCCGGCGAAATACAGCATCTGGTCGGGATGCCGGCCGGCCGGAAAGTAGCCGCGGTCGCGGAAGGAGGCGATGCTGGTCGGCATCGGGGCGAAGGTGTTGGTTTGGGTCGCGAGGGAGCCGCTGAAGACGCGCATGAGATCTGTCCGAGGGGTGATTCAGGCCGCAACGGCCGGGGCCCGGGCGCGCAGGCGAGCCGGCGAGAGTATGGCCTCGGTCAGGCCGAAGCCGGCGATGCGTTCGGGAATGGGCAGGCCGCGCGCCAGCGCGGCGCATGCCTCGCCCATAGCGGCCGAGGTCTGGATGCCGTACCCGCCTTGGGCCGCGACCCAGAAGAAGCCCGGCGCCGCGGGATCGAAGCCGCCGACCAGGTCGCCATCCTCGACGAAGGAGCGCAGCCCGGCCCAGGTACGAGTTGGGCGGCGGATCGTGAGCGTCGTCATTTGCTCGATCCGATGGATCGCCAGCGCGATATCGATTTCCTCCGGCTGGACGTCCTGCGGCTCGACCGGATCGGCGTTCGCCGGCGAGCCCAGCAGCATGCCGGCATCGGGCTTGAAGTACCAGTCTTCGCCGGCGCCGATTGCCATCGGCCACTGCGTCGCATCGACGCCTGGGGGCGGCGCGAAGATGAAGGCGGAGCGGCGCCGCGGCTGCAGCCCCAGCTGGGGGATGCCGGCCATGCGTGCAATCTCGTCGGCCCATGCGCCTGCGGCATTGAGGACGACAGGTGCTTCATACACGTCGCCGCCGGCCTGCACCTGCCAGACGCTTGTCTGCCGTTTCACGGCGGTGACTTCCGCATTGCAGACGACGCTGCCACCGTTGCGGCGCAGTCCGCGCAGGTAGCCCTGGTGGATGGCGTGCACGTCCATGTCCGCGGCGTCGGGCTCGAGCACGGCGCCGGCGACCTGGTCGGCCCGCAACACCGGCACCAGCGCGCAGGCGCCGGCGGCGTCCAGCCGGCGGGCACGCGGCGTCACGCTGCGCAGCACCTTCCACCATTCCTCCAGCGCCGCCTCCTGCCCGGGAGCGGCCACCATCAGCGCGCCACGTGGCGAGAGCAGTGGATGCTCGGCGAAGCCGGCGGGCGGGTGGTCGAAGAACGCGCGGCTGGCCAGGGTGAGGGCACGCACCTGCGGCGTGCCGTAGCTTTCCATGAACAGCGCGGCGGATCGGCCGGTGGAGTGGTAGCCCGGCTGCGACTCGCGCTCCAGCAACACGACACTGCCGTGCGGCGCCAGCCAGTGGCCGACCGAAGCAGCGGCGATGCCGCCGCCGATGAGCAGGAAGTCGGCGCGGCGGGCCGGGGGCGTGGCTTGCATTCGTGATCCGGTGAGTGGTCCGCAGTGTATGACGAACGCGGTGACTCCCTGTATTTCGAGAGCCGCATCGGCCATGCCCATGTCTCGGTCAGCCGCCACTGGCCAAGGTGATCGGCGTGATCACCAGCGAGCGAGCTGACTGCGCTCACGCCGGACCTCAGGTATAGCGCCTCTCGAGGGCATCGAAGTCGTCCTTGCGCACCAGCGCCTGCCGTTCGGCGAAGGTGGCGACCAGGCCGCTGGTGTTGTCGAGCCGGCCGCCATCGCGTAACTGCTGCAGGGCCAGCGTCATGCCGCGCACCGCGCCCTGCAGCGCCGCATTGGCATACAGCACCAGGCTGAAACCCATTTCGGCAAAATCGCGCGCGTCCAGCGTCGGAGTTTTGCCCCCGATCACCACGTTGACGATCTGCGGGCACGCGATCTCACGCGGGATGCGTCGCATCGCCTCGATCGATTCCGGCGCCTCGACGAAGGTGATGTCGGCGCCGGCCTGGGCATAGGCCTGGGCGCGCGCGATGGCGGCGTCGATGCCGTCGACCGCGGCCGCGTCCGTGCGGGCGATGATGAGGAAGTCGGCGTGCTCGCGCGCATCCACCGCGGCGTGGACCTTGCCGACCATCTCCGCCTGCGACACAACGTTCTTGCCGTCGAAATGGCCGCATTTCTTGGGGCTGACCTGGTCTTCCAGCTGAATGGCGTTGGCACCCGCGCGCTCCAGGGTGCGCACCGTGTGCCGGACATTGAGCGCATTGCCGAAGCCCGTGTCGGCGTCGACGATGATCGGCAGCGCCACCGCGCCGCGGACCGCAGCCGTGTGCTGGGCCACGTCGCTGAGCGACAGGAAGCCGAGGTCCGGCATGCCATAGAAGGTGTTGGTGAGGCCGGCGCCGCTCAGGTAGACAGCCTCGAACCCGAGTTGCTCGATCACGCGGGCGGCCAGTGCGTTGGCGGCACCAGGCACGATCAAGCCTCGCCGCGCTTCGACACGCTGCCGCAGCAGCGCGCCAGGCTGGGATTGCGCCATCATTCGTCCTTCATTCCTGTGGCCTTGACGACGGCACCCAGCCGGGCCCGCTCTTCGCCGACGAATCTGGCGAACGATGCGCGGCTGCCGCCGATCGGTTCGATGCCCATGCCCTTGAGCCGGTCGGCGATCGCAGGCGTCTTCATGGCCGCATCGACGGCAGCGCTCATCTTGTCCAGGATTGCGTCGGGCGTGCCGTGTGGCGCGTGGATGCCGGCCCAGTGCGCGATCCGCAGTTCGTCGAATCCCTGCTCGGATGCGGTGGAAAGCTGCGGATAGGCCGAGATCCGGGTGGTCCAGGTGTCTGCCAGCGCCTTCAGTTTGCCGCTGCGCAGGAAGGGCAGCGCGACGATGCTGGCCTCGGACGTCGCTTCGACCTGGTTGCCCAGAACGGCGGTGATCGACTCCGAACCGCTCTTGTACGGGACGATGTCCAGCTTGGCTCCGTAACGCGTTTCCAGCACGCCGGAGACGAAGTGCGGGGTGCTCCCCGTTCCAGCCGTGGCCCAGTGGAAGCCCTGGCCCTGCTGCGATGCGGCGATGAATTCCTTGAGGTTGTTGTACGGCGCGTTGGCCGGCACCAGCACAACCGAGGGCGCAAGGCCGATCATCGCCACTGGCACCAGGTCGGTGTCCTTGTACGGCATGGTCTTCTTGATCATGCTGTTGGAGATCACGCCGGCGGCGCTGATCAGGAACGTGTAGCCGTCCGAAGGGCTCTTGGCCACCAGGTCCGCGCCCAGCGTTGTGCTGCCGCCTGGCTTGTTCTCGACCAGCACCGGCTGGCCAAGTGCTTTGGAAGCACCTTCGGCCGCGGCGCGCGCCATCAGGTCGTTGGCGCCGCCGGCGGAAAAAGGCACGATGAGGCGGATCGGTCTGGTCGGCCAACTTTGGGCCGCGACGCCAGCGGACGCAAGGGTAGCGGCGAGCCCCGCGATCAGGGCCAGGCGAGTGGAAAGGCGCAAGATAGTGTCTCCTGTAACGTGGATCTGGATTCGCGCAACGCGGCGGACTCCAGTATGGTCGCGTCTGGCGGCTTGGCGGAACGAACGACGGAGCGTTTTTATGCTGGAAGAAATGCTGGAAGAGCGCGAATGACGACCGGTCCCCTCGCTGGCGTGCGTGTGATCGACCTGACCGCGGTCGGCATGGGCCCGATGGCCACGCAACTGCTGGGCGACTACGGCGCCGACGTGATCAAGGTCGAATCCGCCGAAGGGGACGTGTTCCGCCATGTGACGCCGCAGCGCCACCACGGGATGAGCCATGCCTACCTCAACTTGAACCGCAACAAGCGCAGCGTGGTTCTGGACGCCAAGTCCGAAGTCGGTCGGGACGATCTGATGGCGCTGCTGGAAACGGCGGACGTGTTCGTCTCGAACATGCGCGCGCCGGCGCTGCGCAGGCTGGGGCTCGACGCCAATGCGTTGACGGCGCGCTTCCCGCGCCTCATCCACTGCACCTGCTACGGTTATTCCGAGCGCGGTCCGTACGCTGGCCGCGCCGCGGTGGACGACACCATCCAGGCGGCCTCCGGCGTCGCATGGCTTCAGGGCAATGCCGGCGCAACCGCTCCGGAGTACGTCAAGACGGTGGTCGCCGACAAGGTGGTGGGGCTTTACGTCGCCAACGCAATCACCTCCGCGCTCTACGAGCGCGAGAAGAGCGGCAGCGGCCAGGCCATCGAGGTGCCCATGTTCGAATGCATGGTGTCGTTCCTGGCAGTGGAGCACCTGGCGGGCAAGAGCTACCTGCCGCCGGAAGGGAACACGGGCTACGCGCGCCTGCTCAATGAATTCCGCCGCCCGTTTCGCACGCTCGATGGCTACATCGGGGTCGTTCCCTACACCGATGGCCAGTGGAAGCGCTTCTTCGAATTGGCGGGCGAGCCCGCTTTGGCGGCCGATGCGCGTTACAGCACGCCCCCCGCGCGCAGCCGGCACTTCCCGGATCTCTACGCATATGTCGAGGAGATCCTGGCGCGCAAGAGCACCGCCGAATGGCTGGCGCTGCTGGACGAGGCCGACATCCCCTTTGCCCCGGTCAAGTCACTGGACGAGCTGCTGGACGACCCGCACCTGAACGCCCTGGGCTTCTGGCAGCGTGTGGAGCACCCGACCGAAGGAACGCTGATCCAGGCCGGCCTGCCCGTGCACTTCTCGAGGACGCCCGCCAGCGTCCGGCGCCATGCGCCCAGCCTCGGCGAGCACACGGATGAACTGCTGGGAGCCATTGGTGCGTTTCGTCATGAAGGACCCGGGAGACAGAAATGAAGGCGTCCTGGAAATCGCTCGTGGCCGGCGCGTCGCTGTTGGCTGCCGCATGCGCGGTGGCGCAGCCCTATCCCAACAAGCTGATCCGGTTCGTCGTGGGCTTTCCGGCGGGCAGCAGCATCGACGTGGTCTTGCGGATCGTGCTCGATGATGTGCATGTCCGCACCGGCGCGACCCTTGTGATCGAGAACCGCCCGGGTGCATTGGGCGCGCTGGGCATGGACATCGTGAGCCGCGCCGCGCCTGACGGGTACACGCTGATGCCGAGCTCCAGCGCGATGCACTCGTCGGGCCTGCACCTGGCCCGCGCACTGCAGAAGCTCGAGCCGGTGAGCGGATTGACGCACATTGCGCGCACCGTGCGCTTCGACATTGCGGTGGTCACCGCCACTTCAGGGCCATACAGGACTGCGCGCGAACTGATCGGCGCGGCCAAGGCCAAGGCGCAAGGGCTGACCTACGGCTTCGGTTCGGGCACCGGGCAGGTCAGCTCGGCCGCATTCAGCCACGCCGCCGGCATCGAGGTGCGGCCCATTCCCTACAAAGGCCAGCCTGCCGCCGTCACCGACCTGCTCGGCGGCCAGATCGACTTCGTTTCATCCGACCTCGGCGCAGTGCTCGCCTTCCTCAAACAGGGCACCCTCACCGCAGTCGCGGTGCTGGCCGAGCGCCGCTCGCCGCTGCTGCCAAGCGTGCCAACCGCGCGAGAAGCGGGGCTGCCTGCGGTCGTCCTGGGTGGGTGGATCGGCATCGACGGCCCCGCGAAGCTGCCGGCTGAAGTGACCTCCTGGTGGACCGACCAGCTGCGCACCACGCTGGCGGTTGCGCAGGTGCAGGAAAAGCTGAGGGCCATCGGCATGGAGCCGTCGCTGTTGGCCGGCGAACCTTTCGCGCGCTTTGTGGAAGCGGAGCAGGAGCGCTGGGGCACGCATGTCCGCAACGCCGGCATCCAGTCCGAGTAAGCCACGTCTCGACCTCAACGACCCCGGAGCTGCGGAGATCTTCGGCAGAGTAAATGACCCACAGGCCAAGCCATGCACCAGGTCGGGCCACCCCAAATCTTCACTGCCAGGCCTTGCCGTCCAGCAACCAGGATAGAAGTGGCTCCGGTTGTCTGAACAGCATTCCCCGACTTTTAAGTGGAAGACTCTGTGCGGATTGCCAAAGGTGCAGAGTTGTGCACGGCGGCGGTCGGTGCTTGCGACGAACCGGCCGACGCGGTGGGCAACTCGGGG
>JANXVP010000012.1 GCA_025351615.1 Ramlibacter sp.
GAAGTCGTATTCCTGGTCTTTCTCGCTGGCCGCGCCGAAAAAGTCGCTCTGCACGGCGTGGAACTTCACGTCCACCAGCCGCGCGGTGTTGTCGGCCCGCTCCAAAAAGGTGCCCAGCCGCATGAAGTGCAAAGCTTCGTCCATCAGCATCGTGCCCACGGTCACGCCACGCGACAGGTGCGAGCGAAATTTCACCCATTCGAAGAAATGGCCCGGGTCGCGCTCGAACTCGCGGTTGCTCATCATGCGGTTAACTTCCAGCCAGGTCTGATTATGCGTCTCCCAGACCTCGGTCGTGAGCGTGCCCCGGACGGCCCGGGCGTTTTCACGCGCCGCGCGCAGGCACGAAACGATGGACGACGGATTGCCTTCGTCCTTGATCATGAATTCCAGCACGTCGTGCGGCGTCACCTCGCAGTGCTGCTCGGTGTACGCCGGCAACAGCTCGCTGATCGACAGCAAGCCCTGCCAGCCCACCTGCGCCACGGCGGCCGACTGCGGCAGCAGCGAGGTCTGGTAGTTGACGTCCAGCATGCGGGCGGTGTTTTCCGCGCGCTCGATGTAGCGGGACATCCAGAACAGGTGGTCGGCGGTTCTTGACAGCATATTTGATTGCCTCGTGCCTGCTGTCATCCCCGCGCAGGCGGTGATCCAGCCCCGTCCGGGCAAACGCCAAAAGGGGACTGGGTTCCCGCCTTCGCGGGAATGACGGATCGTTGGTTCCGGCCCCCGCCTACGCTGGGGACAGGTGCTGCGCGGGAATGAGGGATCGTTGGTTCTCGCCCCCGCCTACGCTGGGGGCTGGCTATGCGCGGGAACTGCGGAAGGTTTGTATTCATACTTCCAGAATCCAGGTGTCCTTGGTGCCGCCGCCCTGCGACGAATTGACCACCAGCGAGCCTTCCTTGAGCGCCACGCGGGTCAGGCCGCCGGGCACCATCTGCACAACCTTGCCGGAGAGCACGAACGGGCGCAGGTCGATATGGCGCGGCGCGATGCCGCTTTCGACGAACGTCGGGCAGCTGGAGAGCGAGAGTGTCGGCTGGGCGATGTAGCGCGCCGGGTCGGCCTCGATCGCCTTGCGAAAGTCCTCGATCTCTTGCCGGGTGGACGCCGGCCCCACCAGCATGCCGTAGCCGCCCGCTCCGTGCACTTCCTTCACCACCAGGTCTTTCAGGTTGGCCAGCGTGTACTTCAGGTCGTCCGGATTGCGGCCCACGTAGGTCGGCACGTTCTTGAGGATCGGCTTTTCGCCGAGATAGAACTCGATCATCCTGGGCACGTAGGGATAGATCGACTTGTCGTCGGCGACGCCGGTGCCGATCGCATTGCAGATCGAGACGTTGCCGGCGCTGTAGGCATCGACCAGCCCGGCGCAGCCCAGTGTCGACGTCGGGCGGAACACCGACGGATCGAGAAAGTCATCGTCGACGCGCCGGTAGATCACGTCCACCCGCTTCGGACCGCGGGTCGTGCGCATGTAGACGAAGCGATCCTTGACGAAGAGGTCCTGCCCTTCCACCAGTTCGATCCCCATCTGCTGCGCCAGGAACGCGTGTTCGAAGTAAGCGCTGTTGTACATGCCGGGCGTGAGCACCACCACCGTCGGGTCTGGCGCGCCCGGCTGGGCCGAGGCCCGCAGCGTCTCCAGCAGCAGATCGGGATAGTGGGCGACGGGCGCCACCCGGTGCGAGCTGAACAGGTCAGGGAACAGCCGCATCATCATCTTGCGGTCCTCGAGCATGTACGACACGCCGCTGGGAACGCGCAGGTTGTCCTCCAGCACGTAGTACTCGCCTTCGCCCTGGGCGTTGGGCGCGCGGACGATGTCGACACCGGCGATGTGCGAATAAATGCGGTGCGGGACGTAGACGCCCATCATTTCCTTGCGGAACTGCGCGTTGCCCAGGATCTGCTCGGCCGGAATGATGCCGGCCTTGAGGATGTCCTGCTCGTGATAGACGTCGTGCAGGAACCGGTTCAGGACGCTGACGCGCTGCACCAGGCCCTTCTCCAGGACCGCCCATTCATGCGCCGGAATGATGCGGGGAATCAGGTCGAAGGGAATCAGCCGCTCGGTGCCCGCGCCGTCCTCGTCCTTGTCACCGTAGACGGCGAAGGTGATGCCGACCCGGCGGAAAATCATTTCGGCTTCTTCGCGGCGCTTGCGCATCGTGTCTTGCGGCTGGCGGGCCAGCCACTGCGCGTAAGCCTGGTAGTGGCTGCGCACACCCTGGCCTTGCGACTGGCTCATGGCGTCCGTGGACTGGCTCTGGGACTGCCCTTGCCCCGCCTCAGGCAGCTGCTCCCACATTTCGTCGAATTTCAGCATCGGCTCTCTCCTGCGTACAGGATAGCAAGTTCCAGGCCGCCGGCGCTCAATCGAAGCGATGGTTCCAGTACCGAAACGCCATGGCGCGCTGGCACTGCAGCGCCGCCGGTTGCACCGACCGCCACCAGGCGGCCCCACACTGCGGCGACTGCACCACCTGCACCCCCCGGCCCGCGTAACGCGCCAGCACCGGCGCCGCCGGGTGGCCGAAGCGATTGCGGTAGCCGGCCTGGACGATCGCGATTCTCGGCTGCACCGCCGCCAGAAACGCCGGGCTGGACGAGGTTTTGCTGCCATGGTGCGGGACCAGCAGGATGTCGGCCCTCAGCAAAGCGCCATTGGCGAGCAGCCGTGCTTCCTGCGGCTGTTCGATGTCCCCGACCAGCAGCGCCGACTGGCTGGCGGTCGAGATCCGCAGCACGCAACTCATGGCATTGGATTTGGCTGCCGTTTCATAGTCCTCCGCCTGCGGATGCAGCACCTCGAAGGCGACGCCGTCCCATTGCCAGCGCTGGCCGGCGCTGCAGCGGGTCGCTTTGCGCAGCGCCTGCAGCTCGTGGCCGTTCTCGATCGAACTGACCAGGGCTGCCTGCGGCTGCATTGCCAGCACCGCGCCGGCGCCACCGGTGTGGTCGAGATCGCGGTGACTGAGCATCAGCGTGTCGACGCGCTCGCCCAGCGCCCGCAACAGCGGCACCAGCACCCGGTGCCCGGCATCGCTTTCGCGGCTGTAGCGCGGTCCGCTGTCGTACACCAGCGTGTGGCTGGCTGTGCGGACGATGACCGCGTTGCCCTGCCCGATGTCGGCCGCCAGCAATTCGAATTGACCCACCGGCGGCCGCGGCGCCTGCCACAGCAGCACGGGCAACAAGAGCGGAAGCCCCAGTGCCCGGATGGCCGGCGGCAACCGCAGCACCAGCAGCACGCCACCGGCCAGGCCTGCCGCAGCGGCCCAATGCGGGGGCGCTGCGGTGGCAATCGTCGCCCATGGCAAGGCGGCGAGCCACTCCAGCAAGAACCCCAGCGCCCGCACTGCCAGTGCGGCCAGATCCCACAACGGCGCGAACAGCACGCCGCCCATTGCGAGGGGCGTCACCAGCAGCGTGATCCAGGGAATGGCGACCGCATTCGCCAACAAGCCGACGATCGACACCTGTCCGAACAACAGCACCGTGAGCGGCAACAAAGCCAGCGTGACCACGCCCTGCTCGCGCAGGTAGGACATCACGCGGCTCCGGGATCGCTCGGGTTGTGCTTCATGGCCGCCTGCGTCCGAAGCGAACAGCACGCCGACAGCGACAAAACTGAGCCAGAAGCCGGCTTGCAGCAAGGCCCACGGATCGACGCTGACGACCACCGCGCAGGCCAGCAGCCAGACTTGCGGCCATGGCCAGCGGCGGCCCGACAGGCGCAGCAGGCCCACCGTGGCAAGCATCCAGATGGTGCGCTGCGCCGGCACGCCCCAACCGCTGAAGATCGCATAGGCCGCCGCCAGGGCGATCCCTCCCACCAGCGCTGCGTGCTGCGCCGGGATCGCGAGGCACAAGCGGCTGCTGCGCCGCCACAGCCAGCCCACGGCCAGCCCCGCAGCCCAGGCGAACATCGTGATGTGCAGCCCGGAAA
>JANXVP010000014.1 GCA_025351615.1 Ramlibacter sp.
GGCCGCACGTTCGCCTGTTGCAGGAAGCCATCCGCAGCGGCCACCACCGCCCGCTGCACCGAGCCCTCGAGCCGGGCCGGGGCGCTGACCCGCCAGGGCAAGGGCAGCGCCAGCACAACCGCCGTGATCACGACGCCGATCGCCCAGGCGCCGACGCGTCTGCCCGGTTGCGCCAGCCGCTTGTGCAGCGCCTCGCCGATCCGCGCGTGCCAGGACGCCTGGGCGCTGCGCTTGAGTTCCAGAACGGGGCCGGCGAAGCTGGCGATGTCCTCGCACAACGCGACCTGTTCCGGCGTGAAAAAAGCTCCAGCGGCGCGCTCCAGCGTGATGGCGCCACTGACGCGGCGGCCACAGACGATCGGCACGCTGCAGGACTGCCCGGTCCCCGCCAGCTGCCGGTGGGCAAGACTGATTGGAGGCGACGTGACCGACGGCGGCCAGGCCACGCTCAAGCGCTGGTCGACCGCCTCGTGCATCGCCGCCGCAATCCCGACAGCCACCTCGTGGCGCTGGTCAAGCTCGGCCGCCTGCGAGCTGGCAATCAAGCCGAGCCGGTCGCCTTCAAACAGGCCGATGGTGACCCGGTGGCACGCCAGCAGTTCCGCCAGTTCGACCGACAGCGCCGTTGCCGCCTCGGCCAGCCCGCTCCTTGCAAGCAGGGCCGCCTGGCAGCGCAGGATGGCGTCCTGGGCGGCTAGAGGCCCTTGCGGGCCGGAAGAAAGCAGTGGTGGCGGGGCCTGGTCCATGTGAGAATCGCGGTGCACCGATTCTCACTGACAAGCGCATCCGGCGCCAGCATGGCCACCCGCGTTTCGGGCGCTACGCGCCGCGCGTGGTCAGCGCGCCACGGGCGCCTTGCCCAGCACCTCGCGCTCATACGCGTGCAGCGACGGCAAGCCCCCTGTGTGCAGGAACAGCAGGTTCTCGCCCGGCTTGAAGAAGCCTTTGCGCGCCTGCCCGATCAAACCCGCCATGATCTTGCCGGTGTAGACCGGGTCCAGTGGAATGCCTTCCGTGCGGGCCAGCATCTGGACGGCCTCGACCATGGCCGGATTCGGCACCGAATACTTCGGTTGCCAGTAACCACCGATGCTGACCACCGACTCGCGCGGAATTTTCATCTGCATGCCAAGCAGGTCTGCAACCGCCTGCGCTTCCTTGTGGACCAGCGGCTCCTGGTCGGCCGGATCGCGGCTCACGCCGATGCCCACGATCGGAATGTCGATGTGGTTCCCCAGGAAGCCGGCCAGCAAGCCGCCATGGGTGCCCGAACTGCCGGACCCCACCACCAGCCGATCGATCGAAACGCCCTGCTCGAAAAACTGCTGCTGCAGTTCCTGCGCGCAGGCGACGTAGCCAAGACCACCCAGGGCGTTCGAGCCGCCGCCCGGAATGATGTAGGCCTTGCGGCCGAGTGCCTCCACTTCCGCCGCCACGCGCTGCATGGCCTCGGCCATGCTGGTGCCGCCCGGGACCACGGTGATCGCCTCGACGCCCAGCAGCCGGAACATGAAGTGATTGCCGCTCGCGTCTTCGTTGTAGCTGTTGGGAACGCGCTCCTCGATCACGAAGCGGCATCGCAGGCCTTCCTTGACCGCGGCGGCCAGGGTGATGCGGCAATGATTCGACTGCGGCGCGCCGCAGGTCACCAGCGTGTCGGCGCCCTGCGCCATGGCGTCAGCGACCAGGAATTCCAGCTTGCGGGTCTTGTTGCCCCCGGGAAACAGGCCCAGCATGTCGTCGCGCTTGATCCAGACGTTGGGTCCTTTGCCGCCGGGACAGCCCTGCGCCAGCGCGCGGCTGAAGTTGGGCATGAATTCGAGCGGAGTGGCGAACGGCGTGTAGCGCCGGCGGGGAATGCGTGAAAGGTCCATGGCCTCATTGTGCCGCGAGCGCGGCAAAGGCCCTGATCACCTCCGGCGGCGCCTGCACCAGCTCGATCAAAACGCCCTCGCCGCCGACCGGCAGTGCCTCGTTGCCCCGGGGGTGCACGAAGCAGATGTCGAAACCGGAGCCGCCCCGTCGAATGCCACCGGGCGCGAAGCGAACGCCTTTGCCGGTCAGCCACTGCACGGCCCCTGGCAGGTCGTCGATCCACAAGCCCACGTGATTGAGCGGCGTGGCGTGGACGGCCGGCTTTTTATCCGGGTCCAGTGGCTGCATCAGGTCGACCTCGACCTTCAGCGGTCCTGCGCCGATCACACAGATGTCTTCGTCGACGTTCTCGCTGACGCTGCGAAAGGTGCCCGTCACTTCCAGCCCGAGCAGCTCGACCCAGAGTTTCTGCAGCCGCATCTTGTCCGGACCCCCGATGGCGATCTGCTGGATGCCGAGTACCTTGAACGGCCTGCTCATGTCTTTGCCCTGAGTTCGTTGAACGCAATGCCGATGCTGCGCCGGGGTTGGCCATCGATGTCGCGAACCGAAAGCGACAGGACGCTTGCCCGCCAGTCGATGTCGACCGTGCCGTAGTGGTAATCGGTGAACAATTCGCCCAGCCGGTTCGGGCCGGCTTCTGCCGCATCCCGCCACGGATGCGTCATGCCGCTCGATGTCAATTCGTACAACGGATAGGGCGTCCCGGTGGCTTCGCGGTAGAGCGCCCCCACGTGCCGGTCACCGGACAGGAAGACCACCCCTTGCGCGCCGGTGCTGCCGATCAAGTCGTACAGGCGCTGCCGCTCGCGCGGAAAATTGCCCCAGCGCTCCCAGCCGTGACCGTCTGCCACCACCTGCATGCCCGAGACGATGAGCCGCACGTCCGCCGGCTGTCGCAACTGCTGTTCCAGCCAGCGCCACTGCTCGTCCCCGAGCATGGTCTTGGCCGGATCGTCGTCGGGCAGATAGCGTTCCTTGCCGGGCACGTCGCGCTGGTCGGTGCGCCGCCACGGCGAACGGAACCAGCGCCCGTCCAGCAGGATGACCTGCACCCGGCTTCCAGTCGGGCCGAACACCTGTGCGTGGTAAAGGCCGTCGTGGCCGCGTCGCGGGTCGTGCGCCGCCAGCTTCCAGAACTGCAGGAACTCCGCCTTCGATTCGGCCTTGTACGGGAACTCCGCGCCGCCGTCGTTCACGCCGTAATCGTGGTCGTCCCAGATCGCCAGGTGCGGCACGCCGCGGCGCAAGCGGCTCATTCCGGGCGACTCGGCCGCGAGCGCATAGGCATGGCGCAGCCGGGCCAGCGTGTACGGCATCTCGCAATACACGTTGTCGCCGCCGAACAGGAACAGGTCGGGCGTGCCGGCGAGGATGGTCTCCCAAATCGGAGCCGGTTTGGTCTGATCGATGCAGGACGAAAAAGCAATGCTGCGCAGCGGCCAGCCCGAAGCAGCCAGCGCCGCGGCGGTTTCCGGACGCGGCGCAGCGCAACCCGAAACGGCGGCGAGCGCCGTTGCACCCGTCACGCCGGCCAGCAACCCGCGCCGCCTCATCCGACGAACTCCACGATCGGCTGGTCCACCGTCAGGCTTTCGCCCTTGGCAGCCAGCACCTTGCCAACGACGCCATCGGCCACGGCGAACAGCACGTTCTCCATCTTCATCGCCTCGATCACGGCAACCCGCTCGCCGGCTTGCACTTTCTGGCCCGGCTGCACCGCGACGTCCACCAGCAGCCCCGGCATGGGCGAGAGCACAAAGCGGCTCATGTCCGGCGGCGCCTTGTAGGGCATCAGCGCGTGTAGCTCGGCGGCGCGTGGCGAAAGCACCAGCGCATCGAGCTGCGTTCCGTCATGGCTGATCCGGACCGCAAGCGGATTCCTGCCGACCCCGCGCTCGACCTGCGCCGTGAACGGCTGGCCATTGGCGGTGCCGCGAATGCGCGCCGCGCCGAGGTGCCACTTGCTGCAGATCTCATACCGGGCGCTGCCGATCGTCACCGCGCTTGAGCCGGATGTGTTCTCGAAATCGCTGACATTGACGGCCTCGCGGCGATGCCGGCCTTCGGGCCCCAGCACCACCACCACGAACTTTTCGCCCACGGTGAATTCATGCCCCGGCAACTGCCCGCTGATGCCGGCCGCCCGCTGCAACGCGCGGCGATTCACGTACGCGGCCAGCGCGACCAGCAACTGCGGATCGGCATGCGGCACGTCCTGTGCGCGGAAACCCGTGGCGTACTGCTCCGCGATAAAGCCGGTGTTGAAGTCGCCGGCAATGAACTTCGGATGCGCCAGCAGCGCCGACTGGAACGGGATGTTGCTGGAGATTCCGCGGATCACGAAGCCATTGAGGGCTTCGCGCATTTTCGCGATCGCGTCGGTGCGGTCCCGGCCATGCACGATCAGCTTGGCGATCATCGAGTCGTAGTACATCGGGATCTCGCCACCCTCCTGCACGCCGGTGTCGACGCGGACACCGGACAGATGCCCGGTGTCCGACGCCCACATCGTTTCCTTCGGCGGCTGAAACCGCGCCAGCCGACCGGTGCTGGGCAGGAAACTCCGGAACGGATCTTCCGCATTGATGCGGCATTCCAGCGCCCAGCCCTTGCGCTGGACGTCAGCCTGGGCCAGCGGCAACTTTTCGCCGGCCGCAACCCGGATCATCAGTTCCACCAGGTCCAGCCCGGTGATGCATTCG
>JANXVP010000029.1 GCA_025351615.1 Ramlibacter sp.
ACTGGATCCGCGTCAAGGCCGCCTCGGCCTCGAGCCGCTTCTATGAAATCAAGGACATCCTGCGCGCCAATAATCTGGTGACGGTGTGCGAGGAAGCCTCCTGCCCCAATATCGGCGAATGCTTCGGCAAGGGCACGGCGACCTTCATGATCATGGGCGACAAGTGCACCCGCCGCTGCCCGTTCTGCGACGTCGGCCATGGCCGGCCCGATCCGCTTGATGTGGACGAGCCGGAGAACCTGGCGCGCACCATCGCCCGGCTCAAGCTCAAGTACGTGGTCATCACCTCGGTCGATCGTGACGACCTGCGCGACGGCGGTTCTCAGCACTTCGTTCACTGCATCCAGCGCACCCGCGACCTGGCTCCGGGCACGACCATCGAAATCCTGGTGCCGGATTTCCGCGGCCGCGACGACCGCGCGCTGGAAATCCTGAAGGCGGCGCCGCCGGACGTGATGAATCACAACCTCGAAACCATCCCGCGCCTGTACCGGCAAGCCAGGCCGGGCAGCGACTACGCCTTCAGCCTCAATTTGCTGAAGAAATTCAAGGCGCTGCATCCCGGTGTGCCCACCAAGAGCGGCCTCATGGTCGGCCTGGGCGAGACTGACGACGAGATCCTGCAAACGATGCGCGACATGCGCGAGCACCAGATCGAGATGCTGACCATCGGCCAATACCTCGCGCCGTCGACTTCGCACCTTCCGGTGCGGCGTTACGTGCATCCCGACACCTTCAAGATGTTCGAGGCCAAGGCGCAGGAGATGGGTTTTTCGCATGCGGCTGTCGGGGCGATGGTGCGTTCGAGCTACCACGCGGACCAGCAGGCCCACGCTGCTGGCGTGGCGAACACCTGAGCGGCAAGCTGTACGCGCTTGGCGCGATCCTGCTATGGGCGACGCTCGCATCCCTGGGCGTCAGCCTCAAGCAGGTTCCGCCATTCCTGCTGACCGGCCTGGCTCTCGTCATCGGCAGTGTTCCGGCCTGGCCGCTCGCCCGGCACTGGCAGGTGCCGCCGGCGACGCTCGCGCTCGGCATCTACGGCCTGTTCGGTTTCCACTTCCTGTTGTTCATCGCGCTGCGGCTGGCGCCGCCGGTGGAAGCAAATCTTGTCAACTACCTGTGGCCGTTGCTGATGGTGGTGCTGGCGCCATTGTTCCTGCCACGGGTGAAGTTGCGCGCCGTGCACGTCGTCGCGGCGTTGCTTGGTTTCGCGGGCGCTGCGGTCGCAATCCTCGGTGCCGCCGGCGCAACGGCAAGCGGCTGGTCCTGGGGTTATCTGCCCGCACTGGCGTCCGCCTTCATCTGGGCCAGCTACTCGCTCGCAACGCGGCGGGTGCCGGCCTTTCCGACCGCGGCAATCGGCTTGTTCGGGCTGGTCTCCGGGCTGCTGTCGCTGCTGTGCCATGCATTGCTGGAGGCACCTGCGGCGCTGTCGGCCCGCGACTGGATGCTGGTCACCGCGATGGGCCTCGGACCGCTGGGCGCCGCCTTCTATTTATGGGACCGTGCGCTCAAGCTGGGTGATCCCCGCCACATCGGCATCCTGAGCTATCTCACGCCATTGCTGTCGACGGCGCTGCTGATCGCCGTGACCGGTCACGCCTGGACTGCGTCCATCCCGCTGGCGGCGGTGCTGATCATCGCAGCCGCAGTGTTGGGCACGCGCGGCCGCTGAGCTCACGGGTTCCGCCGGATCGAGTGCAGGTAGGCTGCCCGACCCGCTCGCCCGAACAAGCCCACCTCCCGGTAATTGTTGATGGTGGCCGCCCGGAACCCAGTCGTGCCATTGGTGACCACGACGCGGGTCGATGTCGGTGTCAGGCTGAACGCATCGCCGACCGTTGCATTCACGACCGAGGCTGTTACATCACCATGGAAGTTCGCAAATGCGCTCTCGATCCGGGCGGCACCGGGGGTCCGGGTCCATTGGAAGGTGGTGCTGGGTCCGGTAAAAATCTCCGCGCTGTACAGGCTGAATGCCGTCAGCGTGTTGAAGTTGATGCTGCTGGGAGAACCTTCCTCGTTGACCCCTGCCCCAAAGACTTCGGACGACAAGGGTATTGACGTCCCCAGGACAACACCGGCCATCCGGAAGTCACTTCAGGCAATCGTTGTGGTTGTGCCTGGCGATGGGATTACTCCGGTCTTGTTCAAGGGGCGGAAGCTGCCAACCTGCCCTGAAGTGGCTGAGGGGACGTAGACGATGCCCGCCGCAGGAAGGCCCGGGCCTTTCAGGCGAACCGCATAGACGCCCGACGTGGTGAAGCCCCGTGTGGCTGGATCGAACACCGTCGTGCTGAATGCCAGGCGCAATCCGCTGACCATGAAGCTCGGTGCGCCGCCGCTGGCATTGTTGAGTTTCGCCGCGTTGGTCTGGATCGACGAGAAGTACTGGGGTTCGATGGACCAGTCGAAGGCACGCTGGTTTCCGTGCAGGTACCAGTTGCCGGCCGTGAGTCCTGGCGTCACATCGTCACGCTTGAAAACCAGCGTCTTGGTGTACTCAATCGGATTTGGGTTGTCGCCCGCCAGCGGACCGGTGCGCGGCTGGCGGATCATTACTTCGACGACGGCGAGGTCGTCAGTGGTGCTTCCCGGATAACGTCCGATAAACAAGATGTTCGGATTACGGAATTCGGAGCCGCGAACGCACAAGTTGTCCGTTTCACTGCACAGCGTGCGAAAGTCCGCGAAGAAATCCCGGCTGGTCTGCTTATAGGTGTTCACGGCGCCCAGAAGGGAGTCAAAAGAAGACAAGCTGCAACCTGACGTGCCGCCTGGTGTAGGTCCGTTGGCCAGGCAGGTGTTCCACTGGTTGACCCAAGCGCTAATCTTCGAGAAAGTCAGCGCCGGGTTTGTTGGCAACGCAACCTGCGCGATTGCGAGAGGGGTGGAAGACCGCTGTCGCCCCCTGAATCCCCGCCCGATCCGGCCACGTCGACATCGAACTGGGTGGCAGCAAGAGAAAGATCGATCAGCCCCTCTGGAGTTAAGGCGTTTGTGTCACCCCCGCCGCTTCCGCCACAAGACGCCAACACAACAGCCAAGGACAGCACTATTGTCGTAATCCGCGCCTATTGTTCTCCCGATTGTCAGAGGGTTTGTAAGCCAAGTCCTTGTATCATGCTCAGCAGTCCCGCCATCAACGTTTTAGATCACACTGAAGTCGTATTTAAGCGCTAGAGGCGCGAATGAGGAGGGTTGTTCGATGCTCCGACTTTTTCGCCTTGCGCTCTCGGCTTCCGTCCTCGTGGCGGCGCTGTCCTCTCACGCACAGCCAGGTGACAGGGTCGCGCTCGTCGTGGGCAATTCGGCCTATCCCGGCCAGCCCCTGCTCAATCCGAAAAACGATGCGCGCGCCATGTCCAACCTGTTGCGCGAGGCCGGTTTCACCGTGGACCAGCGCCTAGACACCACCCAAGTGCAACTCACGGAAGCGGTGCGGCGGTTCGGCACAGCGATCAAGGACCCGAAGGTCAAGTTCGCGCTCTTTTACTATGCCGGCCACGGACTGCAGCAGGACTGGCGCAATTACCTGGTGCCGGTGTCCGCCGCGATCCGGACCGCCGCCGACGTCAAGAACTTGACTGTCGACGTCAGCGAGTTGCTCATGTACATGGAGCAGGCAAAGGGGCGCAGCTTCCTGGTGATTCTCGACGCGTGCCGTGACGATCCGTTTGCCGGAGCCTACCGGCCACCGGCCAAGGGGCTGAGCCAGTTCGACGCGCCGGTTGGCAGTCTTCTCGCATACGCCACTGCTCCGGGCACTGTTGCCCGTGATGGTGAAGGCGAAAACGGCCTCTACACCAGCAACCTGCTGCGGGAGTTTGCTGTCCGCGGCGCCCGGCTCGAAGATGCCTTCAAGCGGGTGCGACTGAACGTTCGTATGGCATCGGACGGAACCCAGGTGCCGTGGGAAAGCACGTCGCTCGAAGAAGATGTCTATCTCTTTCCGTCCCTGCGGGGGAAGCTGAGCGACGCCGAACAGGACCAGCAGCTCGAGCTGGAAATCAGCAAGTGGATGCGCGTTCGGGCCAGCAACGACCACCGGCAACTGGCGGCCTATATCAGCGAATACCCGAGCGGGAGCGCTAGCGAGCTGGCGCAATCTCGTTTGAATCGCTTGCTGGCGACGCAGAGCCGCGAGAAAGCGCAGAGAACCGAGGTCGTCGCCTCCATCGCGCCAACCCAGCTCTACCGGGACGCGCAGGTGCGCGTTGAGCAGGCGACGCAGCAGGCGCAGCAAGCGCAGGCGCAGCAAGCGGCGGCTCAGGAGGCCGAAGAGAGGCGTCTGAAAGAGGTCGCACTTGCCGTAGCTAGGCAGGACGCGGAACGCGCACAAGTTGTCGAGGCAGCGCTGAAACAGGCGGATGCGGCGCGCCTGGCGGAACGGCTTGCGCATGAAGCGCGGGCGCGGGACGCTGACCTCGAGCTGCAGCGCATCGCAGCGGCGCAAGCCGTTCACGAAGCGGAGCTCGCGAAGGCCGAAGCGGAGCGCGTCGCGCAATCCCAGCGACGCGAAACGCTTGAGCGGCAGGCCGATGCGCAGGCCCGGCAGCTGGCCGAGCGCCTCGCCGCGCAGAACGCGGAGCGTGTCCGCGGCGAGGCGGAGCGGCTGGCATCAGCAGAGCTGGAGGCGCAACGGCTGGCGGCGAGCCGGCTAAAAGCCCAGCAGCTCGCGGCAGTTCAGGAAGAAGCGGCGCGACGGGCACAGGCTGACCAGTTAGCCGCAGCGGCGCGCGACCAACAGATGGAAAGAGAGCGACGCGAGACTGCCTTGCTCCAGGCGCGACAGGCGGAGCAGAGTCGGCTCGAACTCACAAGACTCGCAGCCGAGCGGGAGCAGGCGACAGCGCGCCTTGCGACGGAGGTTGCCGCAGCATCGAGGGTCGCGCCTGCACCGGACCATCCGGCTGCGGCGGCGCCGGAGCCCGCACTGGAATCGGGGACCGTCTTTGCCGCCACCCCCTTCTTCCAGGGCTACCAGGAGCATCGCCGCAGCTACCAGCCAGGCGACCAGTTTGATTACAAGGTGATCGACCTCTACACCCAGGTCAGCCGGCCGCTGTCCATGCAGGTGACAGCAGTGGACGTGGATGCCGACAAGGTGGAATACAACAACGGCGAGTACCTGTCCGACACCATGGGCAACACGCTCGCCAACCCGCGCGGCGGCTTCAGCACCCCGCGGCAGTTCTATCCGGCTGAGCTGTACGTCGGCAAGAAGTGGCGCACCGTGTTCAAGCAGTCACGGACGGGCGGCACCGTCTACACCTTCCGTTACGACATGAAAGTGGTAGGCCGGGAGAAGATCACCGTGCCGGCGGGAACCTTCGACGCTTTCAAGATCGAGGCCCGCGGCTTCAACATGCAGCTGAATGCCCGGCTGGAGCGCAATATCTGGGTGGCGCCCGGTGTCAGCGGCGACATCGCCCACGAGATTTTCGTGCGGCTGCGCAATGGCGCCATCGAACAGAACGACCGGCAGGAGCTGGTTTCGTTCAAGCAGCCGCGACAGCAGACTGCCGCGCGCTGAGCCCGTCGGGCTTTTCAGCTCATCATGCTGGCCGGGTCTTCCGCCAGCAGCACCTGCTGGGCCCACGGCGCCAGCCGGGCGGCGTCGGCCCGCAACACCTCCTGCTTGACCGCCAGAATCTGCGCCGGGTGCATCGAAAAACTGCGCAACCCCATCCCGAGCAGGAGCCGCGTGAGCGTGATGTCGCCGGCCATCTCGCCGCAGACGCTGACGCCCTTGCCCTGCGCGTTGCACGCGGCAATGGTTTCAGCCACCAGCCGCAGCACCGCGGGATGGCAAGGGTCGTACAGATGCGCGACCGATTCGTCGGCCCGGTCGATGGCCAGGGTGTACTGGATCAGGTCGTTGGTGCCGATCGACAGGAAATCGAAGTACTTCAGGAAGATCTTGAGGGTGAGCGCCGCCGCCGGAATCTCGATCATGGCGCCTAGCTTCACCGGCCCGTAGGTGAGGCCGCGGTTGTCGAGTTCGGCACGGGCGAAATCGACCAGCGACAGCGTCTGGCGGATCTCGCTCGCATGGGACAGCATCGGAATCAGCAGGTTGACCTGGCCGTGCGCGGCTGCGCGCAGGATCGCGCGCAGCTGGGTCAGGAACATCGCGGGGTCGGCCAGGCTCCAGCGGATGGCGCGCAGGCCCAGTGCAGGATTGAGGTGGGCGGCGTCCTGCACCGAGTCGTCGAGCTGCTTGTCGGCGCCGACGTCGATGGTGCGAATCGTGACCGGCAGGCCCTGCATGCCCTCGACAGCCTTTTTGTACGCCTGGTACTGCTCTTCTTCTCCGGGCAGATCGCCCTTGCGGCCCATGAAAAGGAATTCGCTGCGGAACAGGCCGACGCCCACCGCTCCCGCGAGCACGGCGCCCGGCGCGTCCTCGGGCATCTCGATGTTGGCTAGCAGCTCGACCTTCTGGCCATCGAGCGTCACTGCGGGCGTGTGCCGCAAGCGTGACAGCCGTCCACGCTCGAGGTCCGCCTGCCGCTGCTTGAAGCCGTATTCGGCCAGGATGATGGGTGACGGATCGACGATCATCACGCCGGCATCGCCATCGATGATGACCCAGTCGTCCTGGCGCACCAGGTGGCTCGCGCTGCGGGCGCCGACCACCGCCGGGATATCCATGCTGCGAGCGACGATGGCGGTGTGCGAGGTCCTGCCGCCGACGTCGGTGACGAAGCCGGCGAAGACGCTCTGCTTGAATTGCAGCATGTCGGCCGGCGACAGGTCGTGCGCGATCAGTACCAGCGGCACGTCGATGCTGTCGTCGAGCAGCAGATCCTGCTGCGTCTTGCGCCTGGACGCGGGGGGAGCGACCGGCGAGCCGACGCCCTTCATGTAGCGCAGGATGCGTTCGGCCACCTGTTCGAGGTCCGCCTTGCGCTCTCTGAGGTACTCGTCCTCCATGTCGTCGAACTGGCGCGCCAGCACCTCGAGCTGGGTCGTCAGCGCCCATTCGGCGTTGTAGAGCCGCTCGCTGATCCAGTGCTTGACGCCGATGATCAGCTCTTCGTCCTGCAGCAGCATCAGGTGCACGTCGAGCAGCGCGGCGAGTTCGTGCGGCGCCTCCTTGGGGCCCATCGCGGCGATGGTGTGCTGCAGGCGGTGGATCTCCTCGACGACGGCGTTGCGGCCGACCCGCACCCGCGTGATCTCGGTCTCGACCTGGCTCGGGTCGATGAAGTAATGCGCGACGTCCACCCGGCTGGATGCCATCAGCACAGCTCGCCCGATCGCGATTCCGCGAGCGACAGGCAGGCCGTGGACCGAGAAAGTCATTGCTTTGGCACGCTCGCGTCGACCCGGGAATGAAACCCCTGGTGGATCCCGCAACGCGAGTCCCATGCTCTTCGTGCTTTCATTCCCCCTCCCCGAACTTGTCGGCAATGAGCGCCAGGATGGCGTCCATGGCCTCCCGCTCGCGTTCGCCGCTGGTCTCGACGACCACCTCGCTGCCGATGCCGGCGGCCAGCATCATCACGCCCATGATGCTCTTGGCGTTGACACGCCGGTCGGCCCGGCTCATCCAGACCTCGCAGGGAAAGCTGCCGGCGAGCTTGGTGAGTTTGGCCGAGGCCCGCGCATGCAGCCCGAGCTTATTGCTGATGGTCGTAATGGTCTTGATCATTGCTGCGTCGGGGCTGGTTCTGGGGCGCTGTCACCGCTACTTGCATCACGCCCTGGGTGCCGCCAACGACGGCGCGCGACACCAGCGCCTCCAGCGGTTCATGGCGATAACTCACGGTGCGCAGCAGCATCGGCAGGTTGACGCCGGTGATCAGGCGGCTGCGCACGCCATCCACCAGCTTTTGCGCGACGTTGCTCGGCGTCGCGCCGAACATATCGGTCAGCACCAGCACGCCCGTGACCTGCGGCAGCCGGCCGAGCTGCTCCAGCGCGATGCGTGCGGTGGCCAGGGTTTCCTCGGGCGACAGGTTCGGCTGCACGTCGATGGCTGCAACCGTGCTCTCGCAATCGGGAAAGACATGCAGGGCGCATTGCCGGAATGCGTTGGCCAGCGGCGCGTGGGCGATCAGGAGGATGGCGTTCATGAAAGGGCGGTTGCGGTGCCGGGATTATCCCGTTTCGCCAGCATGAAGTAAGCATACGCCGCGACCTTGCAGGCCAGGAACACCGACAGGGCCGCCCGGAACGAGCCGACGGTGTCCAGGCCCGCTGCGGCGAAGCCGTCGATCAGCAAGCCAATTCCCCACTGCACGACGAACACACCGCTGAAGATCACGAGGTTGTAAGCGGACAGGGCGCGGCCCGCCAGCGCCGGCGGAAAAGCCATTCCCACCGCCGGCTGGGCCAGCGAGACAAAGGTGCAACTGACGCAAAAAAGAGTCCACGTTCCTGCTCCCGCAAGGGGTCCTGCTACGATAATTGTAGCAAGCATGGCCAGACTGAATGGCAGTCCGCAGGCGATCAGGCGGTTGGTGCTGAGTCCCTGGCGCACCAGGCGCGGGTTGAGCGTGCCCCAGACCAGGAAAGCGGCGAGCATGCCGATGTTGATCGTGAACAGGCCCCCCGCCGCCTGCAGCGGTCCGTAGCCCGAGACGCGGACCAGCCACGGGCCCGCCCACAGGGTCTGCATTGCGATCATTCCGCCGTAGGTGAAAAACCCGATGGGCGCCATGCGCCGGAAATAGGGGTCGCTCCAGACCTGCGCATAACTGCCGCGGTTCACGCCGGGTTCATGCACGGCCTGGTGCCACGACGGCACCACCGCTGCCACAACGAGCATCGACAACGCGATCATCGCCGCCAGGCCCCAGAACAGCGGACGCCATCCGAGCACCGGCAGCAGCCACTGGACCGGCAGCGTCGACGCCAGCATGCCGAAGGACCCGGTCATCAGCATCCAGCTGTTGGCACGCAGTTGCGTTGTCGGATTGAGCCAGCGCCGGAAACCGGTCAGCGGCGCCATCAGGCAGGCGCTCACGCCGACGCCGCACAGCACCCGCGCCGCCAACAGCGAGCCGAAGCTCGTGGCCATGGAAAAGGCAACACTGGCGACGACGGCGATACCCAGGAAACCCAGCATCACCCGCTTGGGTCCGTGCCGGTCGAGCCAGCTTCCCAGCAGCAGCTGCATGGCGGCAAACCCGAAGAAAAAACCTCCCGCCAGCAGGCCGAGATCACGCGAATGCAATGCGAATTCCTGCGTCAGCGTGGGCGACAGCGTCGCCGTGATCGCCCGCAGCAACGCGGAGAAAAAATACGTGAACGCAAAAGCAAGAAACACCGCGACCGCGGTGCGGGCAGGCAGCGGGGTCATTCGAATCTCAAGCCCGAGAAAAACGTCTCGGCGGCTTCGGCGGGAACCTCGTCCGCGTAGACCACGGCCTGGAACACCCGGCTGCCACGCGCGAAATAAGCGGCCTGGCTCTCGACCTTGCTGCCGTCGGCACGCCGGCCGCTGGCCGACACCCGCAGCGATTGGGGCAAGGCCATCGCGCCTGCGGGGAGGAAGGGCCGACCCTCCGGACCGGTGCCATGCATGTTGGCCAGGGTCGCCGCCTTCCACTGTGCCAGCACCTGGCCGTCCTTCAGCGGATCGACAATGTCTCCGGACAGCACCGCGAACGTCGCTCCCCCGGTGTCGCAGCCGAGCACCTGAATCTCGGTGTCGCGTCCTGCCATCGGCACTGTGCGCGACGCCTTGTCGGGCTTGCAGGGCAGCATCGCACGCAGCTGCGTGGGCTCGGCGCGGACCTCGCGCCAGTTGAACGTGGGAGTGCAGGCGGCCAGGCTGAGCAGAAAGGCCGCAAGGGCGAAACGGGACATCGCGCCATTATCTGTTTGCCGCGAAAATACCAGCCATGAACTCACTCGATGGCATCCGCGTCCTCGACCTGTCGCGCGTCCTTGCCGGCCCCTGGTGCACACAGACCCTGGCCGACCTGGGCGCCGACGTGATCAAGATCGAGCGGCCCGGCAGCGGCGACGACACCCGGGGCTGGGGCCCGCCCTTCCTGCAGGACGCCAACGGGCGCGACACCGCCGAAGCGGCCTATTACCTCGGCACCAACCGCAACAAGCGCTCCGTCACCTGCGACATCTCGCAGCCTGCCGGGCAGGCGCTCGTGCGCGAGCTGGTTCCCCTGTGCGACGTGTTTGTCGAGAACTTCAAGGTCGGCGACATGGCGCGCTACGGACTCGACCATGCGTCCCTGAAGGCCCTGAACCCGCGCCTGGTCTATTGCAGCGTGACCGGCTTCGGCCAGACCGGACCGTACCGTGAGCGGGCCGGGTACGACTACGCCGTGCAGGGCATGGGCGGGCTCATGAGCGTGACCGGCGAGCGGGACGACCTGGTGGACGGCAACGGCCAGCGGGTGGCCGGGGGTCCGCAGAAGGTGGGCGTCGCGGTCGCCGACCTGTTCACCGGGATGTACGCGACGGTCGCCATCCTCGCTGCGCTGCGACACGCGGAAAAAACCGGCGAAGGCCAGGCCATCGACATGGCGCTGCTGGACACGCAGGTGGCCATGCTTGCCAACCTCGGCGCCAACTACCTGGTCAGCGGCAAGGTCCCCGGTCGGTCAGGCAACGCGCACCAGAACATCGTTCCGTACCAGGTGTTCGAAACCGCGCCCGCGCCCGATGGCAGCAAGGACCACATCATCCTGGCCGTGGGCAACGACGGCCAGTTCGGCAAGTTCTGCGACGTTGCGGGCCGGCCCGAGCTGGCGCAGGATCCGCGCTTTGCGAGGAACCAGGACCGGGTCCGCAACCGGGCGGACCTGGTCCCGCTGCTGGCGGCATTGATGAAGCAGCGCGGCAAGGCTGGCTGGCTGGAGACGCTGGAAAGCGCCAAGGTGCCCTGCGGCGCGATCAACAACCTGGCCGAAGTGTTCGACGATCCGCAGGTGCGCCAGCGCGGCATGGTGGACGCGTGGCAGCATCCGTTGGACCCGGCATTGCGGCTGGTCGCGAGTCCCATGAAGCTCAGCGCGACTCCCGTGCGCACCGACCGGCCCCCGCCGCTGCTCGGGCAGCATACCGGGGAGGTGCTCGGCGAGTTGCTGGGGCGGACGCCTGCGCAGCTGGCCGGTCTCAAGGACAGGAAGGTAATCTGACATGGCCCATTTCGTCCTGGTTCACGGCGCGTGGCACGGCGGCTGGTGCTGGCGCCGCGTGGTGCAGGCGCTCACCTCGCAGGGCCACCGCGCCCATGCCGTCACGCTCACGGGAGTGGGCGAACGCGCGCACCTGATGTCTTCGGCCATCACCCTCGAAACCCACATCACTGACGTGCTGCAGGCCATCGCCGCCGAGGAGCTGGAGGACGTGGTGCTGGCAGTCCACTCTTATGCCGGCATGATCGGAACTGCGATCGCCGACCGGCAGGCCCACCGGTTGAAGCACCTGGTCTACGTCGATGCGGTGGTCCCGCGGCCTGGCGAGAGCTGGGGCGCGACCCACGCCAGTGCGACCCGCGAATCCCGGCTGGCCGCGGCGGCCGCGTCACCCGACTACAGCTTTCCGCCGCCCGACCCGGCGGTATTCGGGCTGGCCGGTGACGACCTGGAGTGGGTGCGGCGGCGCCAGACCCCGCATCCCGGCCATCCTTACCAAGCGCCGCTGGAATTCGACCCGAAGCGGGTCGCCGCGGTGCCCCGTACCTTCGTCAACTGCACCCAACCAGCACTGGGCACCATCGACGCCATTCGCCTGCGCCTGCGCGACCCCCGCTACTGGGACGGGGCCTGGCAAGGCGGCGGCGGCGTGCGGATGGTGGAGCTGCGGACTGGGCACGACCCGATGATCAGCGCCCCAGCCGAGCTGACGCGCATCCTGCTGGAAGCCGCCGCCTGGCCCTTCGCCGGTCAGGCGGCGGCGCAAAGCTTAAACTCAGGGCCATGAACCGCGTCCTGACCGGTGTGATCGCAGCTGCTCTTGTCGCAGGCGGCGCAGCCCTTGTCGCAAGCGGCGCAGCCCTTGACTGGGGCAGCGCCGGCGCGACGGCGCCCGACTCGACGTTCGTGCTGCTGGACGGGTCGCGCAAGACCACGGCAGACCTGAAGGGGCACGTCACGCTGGTGAATTTCTGGGCGACCAGCTGCATGGCCTGCGTGGCCGAGATGCCCAAGGTCATCGCGACCTACGAGAAGTACGAGGCCCGCGGTTACGACACGCTGGCGGTGGCCATGAGCTACGACCCGCCCAGCTACGTGGTCCACTACGCGCAGACCCGCAAGCTCCCGTTCAAGGTCGCGATCGACAACACCGGTGCGGTCGCCAAATCCTGGGGTGACGTGCAGTTGACGCCCACCAGCTATGTGGTCAACAAGCGCGGCGAGATCGTCAAGCGTTATGTGGGCGAGCCGGACTTCGCCGAACTGCACAAGCTGATCGAGAAGCTGCTGGCCGAGGCCTGAGGGCGCCTGGCCGGGGAAAAAGCCCGCAGTTCAGGCTTTCTTTCTTTCGGCGTCGACGGCGTCAGTCCTTGCGATAGACATCGTGGCAGGTTTTGCATGCCGCCGCGGTCGAAGTGAAAGCGGTCTTCAGTGTCTCCAGGTTGTTGCTCCTGGCGGCAACGAGCAGCTTGCCCGTCTCCACCACAAGTTTCTCCTGGTTTTCCTTGAACTTGACCGGCTCGGTCCAGATTTCGGGCTTGGCGCGCTGGGAAATCTTGTCGGTTCCAGGTCCAAAGCCGGCCCATGGCAATTTCGACATTTCAGCCACGATCTCGGCATTTTCAACAGCGGCCTTCGCGTCGTAAGGCACCTTGCCATTTGCCATGGCGCCGATGCGGCCGAAATGCTGGGCCATGACAAACAACGCGCTCTGCCGGTATTTGACAGCGTCTTCCGGCTTGGCAAATTGGGCTGCCGCGGGCAAAGCCGTCACGGCTGCCATACCGGCTAGCACGAAAGAGGTGATGAATTTCATGTATTTCTTCTCCTGGATTGTTGAAAGTTTCGGCTCGGGACTTACTGCTGACTTGGCTTTTTACCAAAAAGTTCATGCCGGGCCGGCGCATCAGGGAATCTACCAACCCTGCCGGCCCATGCCCGGGCAAGCACAATCGGGGCCCATGTCGATGGCACAAAGGGGGCAGAGATGGCGAAGAAGATTCGGGTCTGGGATTTACCAACGCGTTTGTTTCACTGGGCGCTGGTCGTTTGCATCGTCGGCTTGACGGTGACCGGCCATACCGGCGGTGGCGCCATGGAATGGCATGCGCGAATTGGCTATGCCGTGCTCACGCTGCTGCTGTTCCGGCTTGTGTGGGGAGTGGTCGGGGGCCACTGGTCGCGCTTTTCGAGTTTCATCTATTCGCCTCGCAGCGTCATGAACTATCTGCGGGGCCGCGCCCATCCCGACCACCTGATCGGCCACAACCCCCTGGGGGCAGGTTCGGTGTTCGCGATGATTGCAGTTCTGCTGGCACAGATCGCAACCGGGCTGGTTGGCGATGACGAGATTGCCTTCACGGGCCCGCTCAATCGTTTTGTGCAGAGCAGCAAAGGACTGGCGGCGACCTGGTACCACAAGCAGGTGGGCCAGTGGATGCTCCTGGCCCTGGTGTTGCTGCACGTCGGGGCCGTGCTGTACTACCTGGTGCGCCGGAAAGACAACCTGGTCCGGCCGATGATCGATGGGGATAAGGCCGTGGCGCATGCGGCCCCGCAGTCGCGCGACACTGCCGGCACCCGGATCTTCGCAGCTGGCGTGCTCGCAGGCTGCGCGGGGGCGGTTGCCTGGCTCGTCAACCTGGGGGGATGACCTCAATGCAAAGCCCCTGAATTTCCCGTAAAAACGTTAAACTGGAATGCTATTCCAGCATCCGCCCTCGCTTGCCAACCCCCCTCACTCCGCAGATCGAACTGGTGCCAGCGACCACTTCCGGTGAACTGGCTGCGGTCCGGGAAATCTTCCGGGAATATGGCCAGGGCCTGGGCGTGGAGCTGTGCTTCCAGGACTTCGAATCCGAACTTGCAACCCTGCCCGGCGACTACGCATCACCGCGCGGTGCGCTGCTGCTGGCGACAGTGAGCGGCAAGCTCGCGGGCTGCTGCGCGTTGCGGCCGCTGGACGCAGCCGATTACCCAAACGCAGCCGAGATGAAGCGCCTGTATGTGAGGCCGGGCTTCCGCGGCCTCGGGCTCGGACGGCGACTTGCCGAAGCCGCGCTCGACGAAGCGCGGCTGGGAGGCTACGCGTCGGTGTTGCTGGACACGCTCGACGACATGGAAGCCGCCCGGGCGTTGTACGGGGACCTCGGCTTCGAGGAGATTCCCCCCTACTATCACAACCCGATTCCCGGCGCGCACTACCTCAAGGCCGATGTCGAGCGGCAAACGGGCTGGTGATTGACGCCGGGACGCAGCCGCGTTGCTCATCGCGGCTGCCGCACCCTCAAGCTTTGGCCTGGGCCAGCAGCGTGCCGGCGTCGCTGACTTCGAACTTGCCGGGCGCCTCGATGTTCAGGGCTGCGACCTTCCCGTTCTTCACCAGCATGGAATAACGGGTGCTGCGCAGGCCCATGCCGCGGGTGGTCAGGTCCAGCGTCAGGCCGGTTGCCTTGGCGAATTCGGCGCTGCCGTCGCCCATCATCCGCACCTTGCCGCCGCTTTTCTGTTCGCGGCCCCAGGCGCCCATCACGAACGCATCATTGACGCTCACGCACCAGATTTCGTCCACGCCAGCGGAGTTGAATTCACCTGCCTTTTCCACGTAGCCGGGCACATGCTTGGCCGAGCAGGTGGGGGTGAAGGCCCCTGGCAGGCCGAAGATGGCAATCGTCTTGCCGGCCGAAGCCTTGGCGACGTCGACCGGATTAGGGCCGATGCTGCAGCCGTTGCCTTCGACTTCGGAATACTCCTGCAGCGTGGCTGCAGGAAGAGAATCGCCGACCTTGATCATGGGTGCTCCAGAAATGAAAAACGACCCACATTGTGGGCCGTTTCGGCGATGAGCGCAGGCCGGCCGGATTAGACGGCTGCTGCCTTCTCGACCAGGCGAGTGGCGACCCAGTTCTTGGTCTTGGAGATCGGACGGCTCTCGGTGATTTCAATCACGTCGCCGGTGTGGAATTCGCCCTTTTCGTCATGCGCGTGGTACTTGCTGGACTTGGCAACGATCTTGCCGTACAGCTCGTGCTTCACGCGCCGCTCCACCAGGACCGTTACGGTCTTGGTGCGCTTGTCGCTCACGACCTTGCCGATCAGGGTGCGCTTGAGGGATGTTCTTGCTTCCGTCATGGTGCTTGTCCTTACTTGGCCGGGTTCTTGGCAGCAACCTGCGGTGCGGACTCGGCCTGCTTCTGGGCAAGGATGGTCTTGGCGCGGGCGATGTCGCGGCGCGTGATGCGCAGCGTGCCGGTGTTGGTCAATTGTTGCGTGGCCTTCTGCATGCGCAGTCCGAAGTGGGCTTTTTGCAGCTCCTTGACTTCGTTTTGGAGGCCGGCAACGTCTTTCTTGCGTAGTTCAGCAACTTTCATTTTCATACTCCTGAATTACGCGCCGATCATGCGGCTGACGAAGGTGGTGCGCAATGGCAGCTTGGCTGCCGCCAGGCGGAACGCTTCGCGGGCGAGTTCTTCGGGCACGCCGACGATCTCGAACACGACCTTGCCCGGCTGGATTTCGGCCACGTAGTACTCGGGGTTGCCCTTGCCGTTACCCATCCGCACCTCGGCGGGCTTGTGGGAGATCGGCTTGTCCGGGAACACACGGATCCAGATCCGGCCGCCACGCTTGACGTGACGGGAAATCGCGCGGCGCGCGGCTTCGATCTGGCGGGCCGTCAGGCGGCCGCGGTCCGTGCACTTGAGGCCAAAATCACCGAAAGCCACCGAGTTGCCCCGGGTGGCGATGCCGGTGTTACGGCCCTTCTGCTCTTTGCGGTATTTGCGGCGAGCGGGTTGCAGCATGTTTATTCTCCTTTGCCGTCAGCCGGCGGAGTGCCTGCTGGCGCGGCTGCCTTGCGGACGCGCTTAACGGTAGTTTTCGGTGCGTCTGCACCTGGGGTTGCTTCGGCGGGCTTGTCGCTGCCGTCGACCGGCGCAACGTTGCCCGCACCTGCTGCGGGGCGGCGAGGAGCGGGACCACGACGGTCACCCGTCGGGCGATCGCCCGGGCGGGCATCGCGGCGCGGGCCGCGCGGGCGGCGCTCGTCGTCCGGACGCGGGGTCTCGGCGGCGGGCGCATCGTTGCGGCCCAGCGTGTCGCCCTTGTAGACCCAGACCTTGACGCCGATGACGCCGTAGGTGGTCTTGGCTTCCGAGAAACCGTAATCGATGTCGGCGCGCAGCGTGTGCAGCGGCACGCGGCCTTCGCGGTACCACTCGCAGCGCGCGATCTCGATACCGTTGAGGCGCCCCGACGACATGATCTTGATGCCCTGTGCGCCCAGGCGCATGGCGTTCTGCATGGCACGCTTCATCGCGCGGCGGAACATGATGCGCTTCTCGAGCTGCTGGGTGATGCTGTCGGCGATCAGCTTGGCGTCGATTTCGGGCTTGCGCACTTCCTCGATGTTCACTGCGACCGGCACGCCCAGGCGCTTGCCCAGTTCTTTCTTGAGCGCCTCGATGTCTTCGCCCTTTTTGCCGATCACCACGCCCGGACGCGCCGAGTAGATGGTGATGCGGGCGTTCTTGGCGGGACGCTCGATCAGGATCCGCGACACGGCCGCGTTCTTCAGCTTGACCTTGAGGTACTCGCGCACCTTGATGTCTTCAGCCAGCATGCCGGCGAAGTCACGGTTGTTGGCGTACCAGCGGCTG
>JANXVP010000068.1 GCA_025351615.1 Ramlibacter sp.
GTTCCGGCGCCAGGACGCAAGGGGTAGGCGCGTCGCCCAGTTCAACCTGCAGCGTCACATGGTGGATGGAAAACCGCTCCTCGATGTCGTGCGCAAGGACCTGGAGATAAACGTCACCCGGATGGCCGCCCGGGCACACGAGATGGGCCGTCATGGCGTTCTCGGTCGTGCTCATGCCCCAGATGTGCAGGTCATGCACTTCCTGCACGCATGCGAGCTGCACCAGGAAATCCCGCACCTTTGACTTGTCGATGCCTCGCGGTACCGCTTGCAGCGCAAGGCGGAACGAGTCGCGCAGCAGGCCCCAGGCTCCGACCACGATGACTGCCGCCAGCACCAGCGTGACCGCAGGATCGAGCCACAGCCAGCCCGTGAAGAGAACGACGACGCCGGCGACCGCGACGCCCAGCGAGGTGGCGGCGTCGGCGGCCATGTGCAGATAGGCGCCTTTGACATTCAGGTCGCTCTGGCGCCCGGCCATGAACAGCCACGCAGTGAACCCGTTGACGAACACGCCGGCGAGCGCCACCGCGATCACGACGGCTCCCGTGACGGGCTGCGGGTCCTGCAACCGCTGCACCGCTTCCCAGATCAGGCCGCCGGTCACCAGCACCAGGATCAACGCATTGCCCAGGGCCGCGAGGATCGATGTCCCGCGCAGGCCATAGGTAAACCGGTCGCTGGGCGCCCTGCGGGAAAGATGCGAGGCGCCCCAGGCCAGCAGCAGCCCGAGCACGTCGCCCAGGTTGTGCGTGGCGTCCGCCAGCAGCGCCAGCGAATGCGACATCACGCCGAACACCCATTCGGCGCCGACAAATGCCAGGTTCAGGGCGATCCCGATGAGGAAGGCCTTGCCCATGTCGGCGGGTAGCGCGGCATGGCCGTGGCCCGCATGCGCCCCGTGGCCCGCATGACCCGCGTGCTCCGGGTGTTCGTGTTCTTGTTCGTGTTGTTGCATCATGGCGATTATCCTATCCTCTAGTATAGGATATGCCCATGAACGCGCACCAAGCCCACCCTGCCATCCTCAAGCGTCTCAAGCGCGCCGAGGGCCACCTCAAAAGCATTGTCACGATGCTGGAGGAAGATCGCGGCTGCCTCGAGGTCGCCCAGCAACTGCAGGCCGTCGAAAGTGCAATCGCGAACGCCAAGAAGGCGCTGGTCCACGACCATATCGACCATTGCCTCGAACAGGCGGTCCACGCGGGCAGCCGCAGTGCAGGAGATGCCGTGAAGGAGTTCAAGGAAATCACCAAGTACCTTTAGGAATTGCTGTCGTGAAAATGCCCTCTTGTATCGGCGGCCTTGCGCTGGCCACCACCGCCTTGCTGCTGCCGGCCCTGGCATCCGCACAATCGCCCGAGTTCGAATCCTGGAATGCAAAGTTTCAGTCGACCTATGTGTGGCAAGGCAAGCGGCCCTTCGCGGCCCCGTACTCGGGGCCCAACAGCCTGACGACCGGCAAGGAAAAAAGCTATTCCTTCACTGCGACGGGGGCACTCGGCTTTCGCCCCTGGTCCGGCGCAGAGTTCTATTTCGATCCGGAGGCGGCGCAAGGCGTCCCCCTTTCCAATCTGACAGGCTTTGGTGGTTTCACGAACGGCGAAATTGCCCGCACGTCGGGGCCCAATCTCACGGTGTACCGGGCCCGGGCTTTCCTGCGCCAGACCTGGGGCCTGGGCGGAGAAACCGAGATGCTTTCATCGGATGCCAACCAGCTTGCCGGAGCGGTGGACAAGCGGCGCCTGGTTTTGACGGCCGGCAATCTGTCGGTGACCGACCTGTTCGACGACAACGCCTACAGCCATGATCCCCGCACGCAGTTCCTGAACTGGGCGCTGGTCACGCATGGGGCCTACGACTTCGCAGCGGATGCCAGGGGTTACACCTGGGGTGCGGCAATCGAATATCTGGGCGATGGGTGGGCGGTGCGCGCCGGGCGGTTCATCCAGCCGAAAGAGCCCAATGGCCAGGCACTCGACCGGCGAATTTTCCGGCACTACGGGGACCAGATCGAAATCGAGCGCTCGCACCTGATCGGAAACCTGCCCGGCAAGATTCGGCTGCTGGCCTATCGAAATCGTGCGGTCATGTCGAGCTTCAGCGACGCATTGGCACTGGCCGGAACAACCGGCGATACGCCCGACATCAACGCAGTACGTACTGGAGAGCGCAGCAAGAAGGGCGCGGGGATCAATCTGGAACAGGCTGTCACGCAGGACACAGGCGTGTTCGCGCGGGCCATGTGGGCTGACGGCAAAACGGAAACCTACGCCTATACCGAGATCGACCGCTCGATTTCCGCAGGAGCGCTGGCCAAGGGCACGGCCTGGGGACGCGCGAAGGACACGCTCGGCGTCGCATTGGCCCGCAACGGCCTGTCGAAGGTCCACCGCGACTACCTGGCGGCCGGCGGCCTGGGCTTCTTCATCGGCGACGGGCGCCTGACCTATCGGCCGGAAATGATTGTGGAAGCCTTCTACAACGTCAACATCGTCAACGAAACCTCGGTCGCCTTCGATTGGCAGCACATCCGCAACCCGGCCTACAACGCCGATCGCGGCCCGGCCAATGTTTTTTCGGTGCGGCTGCACACCGAGTTCTGAACCTCGGGCCAGCAAGGACCGAACATGCCTGACAACCAATCCCTGCCCGCGGCGACCGAGGTCCGCACGCCGTGGTTCAAGAAGCTGGGTCCCGGCCTCATCACGGGCGCCGCGGACGACGATCCCAGCGGAATCGCGACCTATTCGCAGGCGGGCGCGCAATTCGGCTTCAACATGCTGTGGACTGTGCTGCTGACGTATCCGCTGATGGCGGGCATCCAGATCGTGAGCGCCCGCATCGGCCGCGTCAGCGGTCACGGGCTGGCCAGCAATATCAGGAGGCACTATCCGGCGTGGCTGTTGTATGCGATCGTGCTGCTGCTGCTGTTGGCGAACACCATCAACATCGCCGCCGATGCTTCCGCGATGGGCGATGCCGCGACGCTGCTGGTGGGAGGGTCGGCGAAGCTGTACACCCTCTTGTTCGGCGTCTGCTCGCTGCTGTTGCAGCTGTTCGTGCCCTACACCCGCTATGTACGGGTGCTGAAATGGTTGACGCTGTCGCTGCTGACCTATGCAGCGGCGGTGTTCACCCTGCATATTCCCTGGGCCGAGGTCCTCAAGGCCACGGTGTGGCCGCAACTCTCCTTGAAGCCCGACTACATCACGACTGTCGTGGCGGTGTTCGGCACCACCATCAGTCCCTATCTTTTCTTCTGGCAGGCATCGCAGGAAGTGGAGGAACAGCAGTCGATCCCCGGGGCCAGACCGCTGGTCGAAGCCCCGTCCCAGGCTCGCTCCAACTTCAACCGGATCAAGCTCGACACCTTCATCGGCATGGGCTTTTCCAACCTGATCGCGTTCTTCATCATCCTCACCGCGGCGGTCGCCCTGCATTCGAAAGGCATCACCGACATTCAGTCTTCCGCCCAGGCCGCTTCGGCCTTGCGGCCGATCGCGGGCGATTTTGCGTTCGCGGTCTTCAGCATGGGAATCATCGGTACCGGGCTGCTGGCGATCCCAGTGCTGGCCGGTTCAGCAGCCTACGCCATGGCCGGGGCCTTCAGATGGACCACGGGACTGGAGTTGCCGCCCAGCCGGGCCAAGGGCTTCTATTCCATCATTTCGTTTTCAACCCTGATGGGACTGGCGATCGGCTTCCTGCCGATCGATCCGATCAAGGCCCTCTACTGGAGCGCGGTGGTCAACGGCGTCATCGCCGTCCCGATCATGGTTGTCATGATGCTGATGGTGACCAACGAAAAGATCATGGGCCAATTCGTGGCAAAGGCGCGGTTGCGACGGGTGGGGTGGGCGGCAACCGGAGTCATGGCGGTCGCGGTGGCGGCGATGTTCCTGACAATGTGAGCTGCGCTGGCTACAGTTCCCTGATCTGCAGTTTGCGCCACTTGATGGCGCCGCCCTGGATGTTGTTGGCGCCCATCGCGTACTGCAGCGCGAACGGCCCCTGGGCAAACTTGCTGTCCTGCGCATCGACGGTCTGCACGCCGTTCAGCACCACGGTGAGCTGCGTTCCCCGGGCGGTGATTTCGTAGACGTTCCACTGGCCGCCCGCCTTGGGCATGGGCACCACCTTCGCGACGTTGACGATGGCTCCGGTGCCGTAGGTCGGGTCGGGCCGCTGGTCGAAGATGTTCACTTCATACGAAGTGGCGGACTCGATCTTTGCCGGGTTCTGGGCCCGCAGGAAGATTCCGCTGTTGGTGGTGGAGTCGGCCCAGAATTCAGCCCGGATCTGGAAATCCCGGTACGTCTTTTTGGTCACCAAATACCCCTCGGCGCCTCTGTCGGCCACGATCGCACCGTCCTCGCCCCGCCAGTCGGCGGCGCCGACGCGGTTGAAATTTTCCAGGCCGGAGGTGCCGTCGATCAAGCTGGTCCAGCCGCCGCCCATGCTTGACATGGATCCGCACGCGGACGAGCCGAGTGCCGTGGCCGCGAGCACCGCGGCCATGAATGATGATCGTTTCATCGATGTCTCCTGTTCTGTGGAAGTTTGGGGGGACAGTATCGGCTGCGTTCCGTTTGCTTGCAACGCGGAACGGCCCCAGGAGCACCCAAGACCCCGATTGCTTTCGCCGCGGATCGGAATAGGCTTCGAACAGTGGATGGCAGCCGCAATTCACGACGTGCGCGCGCAAACGGCCACGTCCAGGCCCATCGACCCAGGAGACCACCATGTTCAAACGCATCCTCGTTGCAACCGACGGTTCCGCGCTGTCCGCAAAGGCGGTGGACAAAGCCATCGCGCTGGCCCTGGCCGTGGGGGCGGAACTGTTCGCGCTCAAGGTCGTTCACATGCAGGCCGAAGCCCACTGGGACGGGGCGCTGAACCATGAGCGCGCAGCTCACGCGAAGCTGGAAGGACAGCAGACCGAACTGGCCCAAGCCGTCGTCGATGCCGTGAAGGCCTCGGCACAGGGCGCCGGGCTCCAGGTCACGGCGCTGACGGTCAAGGCAGCTTCCGTCGCCGATGCGGTGATCGAAGTGGCACAGGGCAAGGGCTGCGACCTGATCGTGATGGCTTCGCACGGACGCCGCGGGCTGGCGCGGGTGCTGCTTGGCAGCGAGACGCAGCACGTCCTGACGCATTCTGAGATTCCTGTCCTGGTGCTGCGCTAAGGCGCTGGCGCCAGCGGGGTTTAAGCCGGCAAGAACAGCGCCTGCAGGTCGCTCAGGAAATCGAAGCCGCGCTCGGTCGGCTTCACGCGATGCAGAGTCTGCTCGATCAGGCCTTTCGCCAGCGCCTGGGCTAGAGGCTGCTCAACCGCGGAAATCGGCAGACCGGTCCGCGCGGAAAAATCCTGCAACCCGAATCCATCCTTCAAGCGCAGCGCGTTGAGCATGAATTCGAATGGCAATTCGCTGCGGCTCACTTCACTGTCCTGCGTGACCGCGTTGCCAGCGAGCGCGCTGTCCATGTACCGCCTCGGTTCGCGAGCGCGGACCTGCCGCACGACGCGATGCGCGAAACTCAGCTTGCTGTGAGCGCCGGCACCGATGCCGAGATAGTCGCCGAACTGCCAGTAGTTCAGGTTGTGCCAGCAACGGTGACCGGGCCTGGCATAGCCGGACACCTCATAGCGCTCCATGCCTGCGCCGGCGGTCATCCCGGTGATCCGGTCAAGCATCGCGTAGGCCAGGTCGTCCTCGGGAATCACCGGGGGAAATTTGGCGAACCAGGTATTGGGCTCGATGGTCAGGTGGTAAATCGAGATGTGCGGCGGCCGCATCGACAGCGCGGTCGCCATGTCGTCGTCCAGTTGCTCCAGGCTCTGGCCGGGCAGCGCGTACATGATGTCCAGGTTGAAGGTGTCGAAGGCCTGCGCTGCTTCTTCGACCGCGGCAATCGCCTGTTGCCGGTCGTGCACCCGGCCCAGCGCCTTCAGGTGCTGGTCGTTGAAGCTCTGCACCCCGACCGACAGCCGGGTGACGCCGGCGCTGCGAAAGGCGCGGAACCGGTCCTTCTCGAATGTTCCCGGGTTGGCTTCCAGCGTGATCTCGCAATCAGGTTCGACCTTGAGCCGGGCGCGAATGTCGCCCAGCAAACGGTCGATGCCCTGCGGCGAAAACAGGCTGGGCGTGCCGCCTCCGATGAAGATGCTGTGTATGCTTCGACCCCACACCAGCGGCAGCGCCTGCTCGAGGTCAGCGATGAGGGCGTCGAGATAGCGTTGCTCGGGCAAGCCATCCGGCGGTGCCTGGTGCGAATTGAAGTCGCAGTACGGGCACTTCTGGATGCACCACGGCAGGTGGACGTACAGCGACAGCGGCGGCAGCGATGCCAGCTGCAGCGTTCCGGGCCGCATGTAATGCTGGATGTCATTCGTGACCGCAGCGGTGGCCACGGCTGGGACGACAGGAATCACGTCGGCCACCGGTCCCGCATCAGCGCCAGCATCTGGCGCGCCGCGATGCCGCGGTGGCTGTGGGCATTCTTCACTTCCACCGGCAACTGGGCGAAGGTCTGGCCGAACGCGGGGATGAACATGACCGGGTCGAAGCCGAAGCCGTTGCTGCCGGCCGGCTGATGCGCGATCTCGCCGCTGACCCGCCCGACAGCGATTAGCGGTTCCGGGTCTTGCGGCGAACGCAAGGCGACCAGCGTGCTGACCAGCGCCGCCTTGCGGTTGACCAGACCCTGCATCTGCTCCAGCAACGCGCGCACGTTGTTGTCGTCGCCCTTTTCATAGCCGAACTGCGTCGCGTAAAAAGCGGTATCGACGCCGGGCAGTCCGCCGAACGCTTCGACGCACAGGCCTGCGTCGTCGGCCAGCGCGGGCAGTCCGGTGTGTAGAGAAGCATTGCGCGCCTTGGCCAGCGCGTTCTC
>JANXVP010000085.1 GCA_025351615.1 Ramlibacter sp.
GCCCGGCCTGGTCGTGCCGGCGCCGCCGGTGGCTGCAATCCCGCAGCCGGCCTCGCCGATCGTGATCGGGCCCGAGCCCGCTCCCAGGGCCGCAACCGGCTCCGCCAGCGCGCCCAGACCGGCGCCGCGTCCGGCCGTCGCCGCCGACCCGCTGGGCGAACTCGCGGCGGCCCGGTCCTCCAATCCGGGGGTTGACCCCTTTCTTTATTTCGTCCAGGCTGGCGCTTTCCGCACGCCGGAAGATGCCGAGGCGCAACGGGCCAAGCTCTCGCTGATGGGGGTCGATGCCCGGGTGACCGAGCGCGAGCAGTCCGGGCGGCAGGTATTCCGGGTCCGTCTCGGCCCTTTCGACAAGAAGGAAGACGCCGACCGCAACAAGGAAAAGCTCGAGGCCGCAGGGGTGGACACCGCGTTGGTGCGGGTGCAGCGCTGAAGTGCGGCAGAGATGGGGCCCGCGCGGTCCGGGTGCGGCGGAACCTTCCGGCGTCCGGCGGCTCAGAATGTTTCAAGGAGTGAATTGACATGAATCGACGCGAGTTCACCGTGGGTGCCGCCTGCACCGTGGCCCTGGCTTCTCTGGGCTTGCCTGGGTCCCTGCAGGCACAGGCGCGCAAGCCTGAGGAGGGCGGCGACTTCCTGACGCTGGACAAGCGCGTGCCGGCCGATGCGGCTGGCGGCAAGATCGAAGTGGTCGAGTTCTTCTGGTACAGCTGTCCGCACTGCAACGCGTTCGAGCCCAAGCTGGTGAACTGGCTGAAGAAACTTCCGCCCGATGTCGCGTTCCGCCGGGTGCCGGTCGCCTTCCGCGACGACTTCGTGCCGCAGCAGCGCCTGTTCTACACCCTCGAAGCGATGGGCAAGGTCGACGAACTGCACAGCAAAGTATTCACCGCCATTCATGCCGAGCGCCAGTCGATCGACAAGGAAGCCACGATCGTGGCGTGGGCCGAGAAGCATGGCCTGGACCGCGCCAAGTTCCAAGAGCTGTACAACTCCTTCTCGGTGCAGACCAAGGCCCGGCGCGCCACCCAGTTGCAGGATGCGTACAAGGTCCAGGGCGTGCCCGCGATCGGCGTCGCCGGGCGCTATTACACCGACGGCACCCTGGCCGGCAACATGGACCATGCGCTGCAGGTGACCGACTATCTGGTGGCCGAGGCGCGCAAAGCGAAATAAGCGCCGCACCTGACCCGGCCCAAGCCCGCGCTGCGCGGGCTTTTTTCATGGCTGCATCGCGCTGGCCGGTACAATGCCAGCAAGATTCGTGCCCCATGAAAAAAGCTTTACCCATCCTGCTGGCAACCCTCGTTTACGGCTTCGTCACCACCTCTGCCCTGGCGGAAAAGGCCGACAAGGACAAGCCGATGAATGTCGAGGCGGACTCGCTGCGCTACGACGACCTGAAGCAGACCAGCGTTTTCACCGGCCGCGTTGTCGTCACCAAGGGGACCATCCTGATCCGCGGCGCCAAGGTCGACGTGCGGCAGGATCCCGAGGGTTACCAGTACGGTGTGGTGACCGCCGAGACCGGCAAGCTGGCGTATTACAAGCAGAAGCGCGAAGGCCTGGACGAGTTCATCGAGGGTGAGGCCGATGTGATCGAGTACGACGGCAAGGCCGACCGCGTCAAGTTCATCAAGCGCGCCGAACTGCGGCGACTGCGCGGCGCCAGCATCGCCGACGAAATGATCGGCAGCCTGATTACCTACGACAACACCAGCGACGTGTTCACGGTCGATGGCGGGCCCGGCGGTCCGGGCCCGGCGGCAGGCGTCCCCGCCGGCCGCATCCGCGCGGTGCTGTCGCCCCGCATCACCGCCTCGGGGCCGGCCACGGTTGCGGTTCCGCAGCCGCCGGTGCAACTGCGCCAGAGCACGACCATCGGCGGGGAAAAGAAGTGACGGACATGGCCGTGGCCACGGCGCCTGCGCCCGCTGTCGAGTTGTCGACCAGCCGGCTCGAGGCGCTGCACCTGCGCAAAAGCTACGGCAGCCGGCACGTGGTCAAGGACGTCTCGCTGGCGGTGGCCAAGGGCGAGGTGGTGGGACTGCTGGGGCCGAACGGCGCGGGCAAGACGACGTCGTTCTACATGATCGTGGGGCTGGTCCGGGCCGACGCGGGCGAGATTTCGATCGACGGCAACTCGGTGGAGCACATGCCGATCCACCGGCGCTCGCGGCTGGGCTTGTCCTACCTGCCGCAGGAGGCATCGATTTTCCGCAAGCTCAACGTCGAGGAAAACGTGCGGGCCGTGCTTGAACTGCAGCGCGACGCGCAGGGCAAGCCCCTCACCCGGGCGGAGATCGACCGGCGCCTGACGCAGCTGCTGCAGGATCTGCGTGTCGACCACCTGAGCGACTCGCCCGCCCTGGCCCTGTCCGGTGGCGAGCGGCGGCGGGTGGAGATCGCCCGCGCGCTGGCGACGCAGCCGCGTTTCATCCTGCTCGACGAGCCCTTTGCCGGGATCGACCCGATCGCGGTGATCGAGATCCAGCGCATCATCGGCTACCTCAAATCGCGCGGCATCGGCGTCCTGATCACCGACCACAACGTGCGCGAAACCCTGGGCATCTGCGATCACGCATACATCATCAGTGATGGCACCGTGCTGGCGCAGGGCACGCCCGCCGAGATCGTGAACAACGCCGACGTGCGGCGCGTCTATCTCGGCGAGCACTTCCGCATGTGATGGGCGTTGCTCCCCCATGAAGCAGGGCCTTTCGCTTCGCGTTTCCCAGCACCTGGCGCTCACGCCTCAACTGCAGCAGTCGATCCGGCTGCTGCAGCTGTCGACGCTCGAACTGGCGCAGGAAGTCGAGCAGATGCTGGACGACAACCCGTTCCTGGAGCTGACCCAGGAGGAGGCGGCGCGCGAAGAGTTCGGGCTGGTTCAGGCGGACGCGCCGGTCCGCGACGACGACCGCGACGCCGAGTTCACTCCCGATTTCGCGGCTGCGCCCGCCGACGCCGAGCGCACGGCTGCCGCCAGCGAGAGTGAAGCCGCGCCGGCGTCCGTGGCTGACGCACCCGACAACTGGGACGGCGACGGCGGCAACGAGGTAGTTCCCGACGACGGCGAATGGGGCGGTGACGCGCCGGCACGCAAAAACAACCTGGGGGACGGCAGCGATGTCGACGCCACCGACCTGGCGCGGGGCCAGGAGTCGCTGCAAAGCCATCTGCACCGGCAGGCGCTGTCGCTTCGAATGAGCCCGGAGGACAGCGCGGCGCTGCGATTCCTGATCGAATCGCTCAACGACGACGGCTATCTCGAAGACCGGCTGGAAGACCTGGCCCGTGGCCTTGCTGGCGAGGACGAAGACCAGGTCGAGGAACTGGTCCATCGTTTCACGGTCGCCCTGAGCTTGCTGCACCACCTCGAGCCGGTCGGCGTCGGGGCCCGATCGCTCGCGGAATGCCTGTCGCTGCAACTGCGCGCACTGCGGGATGCCGGGGCGGCGGACGACGCACCTTGTCACGCGGCGCTGGCAATCTGCGGCCATCCGATGGACCTGCTGGCCCGGCGCGATGTCAAGCGGCTGGCCCAGTTGTGCGGCGAAGCCGAAGTCCGCATCAAGGCCGCGATCGGCTTGATCACCCGACTGGAGCCCAAGCCCGGGCGCCGCTTCGTCGACGTCGAGCGCAACATCGTCGTACCCGATGTGCTGGTGACCCGGATCGACCGCGGCGGACAGCCCCGCTTCCGGGTCCAGCTCAACCCCGACGTGATGCCGCGGCTGCGCGTGCACGACATTTACGCGGGGGCGCTCAAAGCGCACAAAGGCGAAGGCCACCAGGCGCTGCAGCAGCGGCTGCAGGAGGCGCGCTGGTTCATCAAGAATATCCAGCAGCGCTTCGACACCATCCTGCGCGTCTCCAACGCCATCGTCGAGCGGCAGAAAAGCTTCTTCGTGCACGGCGAACTGGCGATGCGTCCGCTGGTGCTGCGGGAAATTGCCGACGAGCTCGGCCTGCATGAATCGACCATCAGCCGCGTGACGACGGCCAAGTACATGGCGACGCCTTATGGCACGTTCGAGCTCAAGTACTTCTTCGGCTCGGCGCTGGGCACCGAGACCGGTGGCAACGCCTCCAGCACGGCTGTGCGGGCCCTGATCAAGCAGTTCGTCGCCTCGGAAAACCTGAAGAGGCCGTTGTCTGACAGCAAGATTTCGGACATGCTCAAGGAGCAGGGCATCGAGTGCGCGCGTCGCACAGTGGCCAAATACCGCGAAACGCTGCGCGTCGCGCCGGCGAACCTTCGCAAGTCGCTGTGACTGGATCCCCGAGCCCATGAACCAACTGCAACTTTTTCTTCCCTGCGCCGCCGGCGTCGAGGATTTCCTGGCCGACGAGGTGCACCGCGTCACCGGCCTGAAAGGCGACGACCTGCTGGTGGGCCGCGGCGGCGTGGTGCTGCGCGCCTCGTGGCGGGAGGCGCTGCTGCTCAACCTGCACAGCCGGCTGGCGCAGCGGGTGCTGGTCCAGTTGTCGCACACCATGTACCGCAGCGAGAACGATCTCTACGAAGCGGCCGGTGCCGTGGCCTGGGAGATCTGGTTCACCACCAAACAGACGTTCAAGATCGAGGTGACTGCGCAGCACAGCCCGCTCAAGAGCCTGAACTTCGCGGCACTCAAGATCAAGGACGCGGTGGCAGATCGCTTCCGGCACAAGAACGGCGAGCGGCCCAGCGTCGACACCCAGTGGCCGGACGTCCGGATCTATGCTCACCTGACGATCGACAGCGCGACGCTCTACATCGACACGTCGGGCGAGCCGCTGTTCAAGCGCGGCTGGCGCGAGGACAAGGGGGATGCACCGCTGAAGGAAACCCTGGCCGCGGCGATGATCGAAGCCAGCGGCTGGGGCAATCAGATGCGCACCGCGATCGCGGATGCGCAGGACGCTCCCCCGCTCTACGACCCATGTTGCGGCAGCGGCACGATCGCCATCGAGGCGGCCCAGATCGCCTGCAACATCGCTGCCGGAAGTTTG
>JANXVP010000091.1 GCA_025351615.1 Ramlibacter sp.
CCGCAGGCCACCGCCACGTTCAAGTCGTCCACCGCGAGGATCGTTCCGGGCGCCACCCCTTCCGGTGCGGGGCCCTGCACGGTTTGGGCCCGCCAAAGCTTCAAAGACTCGGAGTGAATGGCGCTCGAGGCTCCTGGAAAAGGATCGAGGGCGCGGATCTTGCGCTCCAGTGAAGCGGCGGACTGGCGCCAGTCCAGCACCGCTTCCGCCTTGTCGATCTTGCGCGCATAAGTCGCGCCCTCCACCGGTTGCTTCACCGGTTGCAGGCCGCCGTCCGCCGCCTGGTGGAGCGCTGCGACAATCAGCCGGCCACCGATGGGCGCCAGTTTGTCGTGCAGGCTTGCTGTGCTGTCGTCTGGCGCGATCGCAAGCTTTTCGGCCAACAACATGGCCCCGGTGTCCAGGCCCGCATCCATCTGCATGATGGTGACGCCCGTCTCGCGGTCTCCGGCTTCGATGGCGCGCTGGATCGGCGCGGCGCCGCGCCAACGCGGCAGCAGTGAGGCATGGATGTTCAGGCATCCGAGACCGAACTGTTCCAGAACCCACTGCGGCAGGATCAGGCCATAGGCAGCGACCACCATCGCATCGGCGGCAACCGCTTCGATCGCCAGCCTGGCGGCTGCCGCGTCGTCGGGGAATTTGCCGTCCAGCCGCAGGCTGCGCGGCTGCACGACGGGAATTCCGAGCGCAACAGCACACTGCTTGACCGGCGATGCCTGCACCTTCATGCCGCGCCCGGCTGGCCGGTCCGGTTGCGTGAGCACCAAAACGACGTCGAAACCGGCGCCGGCCAGGCTTTCGAGCGCGGTGCGGGCGAAGTCCGGCGTGCCCGCGAAAATGACACGCATCGACACCCGCACCTACTCGCGGTCTGGCGCGTTGAAGAATTCCATTCCCGGGTGGGCCCGCTGCACCACGCCGCGGCCGTCCAGATAGACGAAATAGAGCATGTCGCTACCATCGTTCCAGCGGTAGGTCATGATCGGTCCGTTCCAGCTGGCGACGGCATCGATCTTCGCCGGTGGCCCGAACTCACGCTCGACGTCGTCGCGCGTCCACTTGCCGACGTCGATCCGGTTGAACTCCGCTGCGGTCAGCACCTGGCGAGAACGTATGACCCGACCCGCGGCGTCGAGGTCGACCATCCATGCGGACTGGCCAAACGGCTGCATCGAGTACTGCATGCGCTCCCCAACCGGCAGCCGGACCACGCGAGTCGGCTGGCCCCAGCGCGCAATCACTGCGTCGCCGGGCGTGCCCGGCTCGACGCCCCGGCCGTTGAAGGGGTTGCCGGCACAGGCAGCGACAAAGCATGCCATGCAGCACACAGAAAGCAGTTTGTTCATGTCTGGCCCTGACTGAGCAGCGATCAGGCCCGCTCGGTGTCGCGCCGCGCCTTGAGCATCTTGGTCTTGATGCGGTTGCGCTTGAGCGGCGAAAGATATTCGACAAACACCTTCCCCAGCAAGTGATCCATCTCATGCTGGATGCAAACCGCGAGCAGGCCTTGCGCCTCGATCGTGCGCAACTGGCCCTCGCCGTCGATCGCCTGGACCTTGATCGACGCGGAGCGCTCCACGCCGTCATAGATCCCGGGCACGGACAGGCAGCCCTCGTCATTGAGCTGCTTTTCCTCGCTGGCCCAGGTCAGTTCCGGATTGATCAGGACCAGTGGCGCATTGCGCTCACCGGAGACGTCGATCACGATCAGCCGCTCATGGACATCGACCTGGGTCGCCGCCAGGCCGATGCCATCGGCCACGTACATGGTTTCCCGCATGTCTGAAATCAGGGTCTTCACGCGTGCGTCCACCGTCTGCACGGGCCGCGCGACCGTGTGCAGCCTCGGATCGGGGTAGCAAAGAATGTTCAACAGGGCCATGGGATCTCGCGAAAGGTGTCGCTATTTTCGCTACTTTTGTCTTTCCAGACACAGGCGTTCGGCTATAAACGTTGCCCAATCAAGGGCTTGAGCGCAAAATCGATAGTGATTTGTCAAGACTTTCGGCGGCCGCGCGCCTGCGATGGGTGGCCGGATTTGAGATGAAAAAACACAGGAAGATTCCCATCATGGCGCAAAAAACGGCAGCTTCCGGACCGACCTCGCAGGGCCTGGGTGCCTGGACAGCGCTCGCGATGCTGGCCGGAGCGCTCTGCGCATGGCCCGCGGCGGCCCAGAATTTCCCGATCACTCCGGCCCAGCGCTCAACCGCACAACAGGTCGCCCGCACCGGGGTGCCAATGAGCGAACTGGCGCCAAACGCTCCGGCGGAGTACACGGTCAGGCGGGGAGACACCCTGTGGGGCATTTCCGGCCTGTTCCTGAAGAGCCCATGGCGCTGGCCGGAGCTGTGGGGCATGAACCTCGAGGAGGTGCGCAACCCGCACCGGATTTATCCCGGGCAACACCTGGTTCTTGAAACCGTGAACGGCATGGCCTTGTTGCGCCTGCGCCCCGACGGTTCGGGCGTGGGAACGCCTCCGACTGACACGATCCGGGTTTCGCCCCGCATCCGTTACTCGACCCTGGGTGACGCCGCATTGCCGGCGCTGCAGGCGAATCTGATCGAGCCCTTCCTGGCCGAGCCGATCATCGTTGACGAATTCACTCTGGAACGCGCCCCCCGGATCGTCGCGACCCAGGATGGGCGAGTCCTGCTGACCCGGGGCGACCGGGCTTATGCACGTGGCGCAACCGGCAGCCCCCTGACAGAAAAAGACCCGAACCGGGCGGAGGAATTCCGGGTCTTCCGTAACGCCCGCCCTTTGCGCGATCCGGTCACCAAGGCGGTGCTTGGGTACGAGGCGCAATTCCTCGGCAAGGCATCCTTGATGCGCAGCGAGACACTGCAGGATGTGCAGACCAGTTCCGGCGTGGCACAGAGCACCGTCGTGCCAGCCACCATCGACATCCTGACCGCCAAGGAAGAGATGCGCGTCGGTGACCGGCTGCTGCCGGAGCCGCCCCGCGAGTTGCTCAACTACGTGCCGCGGGCGCCCGAGCGTCCAGTCGACGGCAGCATCGTCTCGACGTATGGGGATGCCGTGCGCAACGCGGGACAGAACCAGGTGGTTGTGATCAACCGTGGCACCGCCGACGGCATTGAAAGCGGGCATGTGCTGGCGATCCTCAAATCGGGTGCCGTGATCCTGGACCGGTCGCAGCCGGGCGAACGGACGACGATCAAGCTGCCCGACGAGCGCAACGGCCTGCTGATGGTGTTCAGGTCGTTCGAAAAGCTCTCTTACGCGCTGATCCTGGAAATCACGGACGGCGTCCAGGTCGGCGACAAGGTAACCAACCCCCGCTGACGGCTTGGCCATGGAGCGCGAGGAACTTGCCTCCTGGCTCCGGCTGGTGCTGACCCCCGGCGTCGGCAACGAAAGCGCACGAAAGCTGATGGCGGCCTTCGGCCCGCCGTCAGCGCTTTTTTCTGTCCCGCCTGCAGCCTTGCGCAATGTCGTCGGCCCGTCCCAGGCTGCCGCGCTGGCGGTTCAGCCGGCTGAGCTGGCTGTCCAGCTGGCAGCCACGACGGCGTGGCTGGCTGCGGCCGAGGCGGATATTCCTCGCCGCGTGCTGCACCTCGCGGACAACGCGTACCCGGCAGCGTTATTGAACATCGAGGATCCGCCACTGCTGCTCTACGTGCTCGGGAAGGTCGGCCCGCAATGGCCCGCCGCGATCGCGATCGTCGGCAGCCGCAACCCGACACCGCAGGGACAGGACAATTCCCGCGACTTCGCCCGCGTCCTGGTCCAGGCTGGCCTCACGATCGTCTCGGGCCTGGCACTGGGAATCGACGGGGCCGCGCACGAGGGGGCGCTGGAAGGGGCGCTGCCGGGCCAGACCGCGACCATTGCGGTCGTCGGCACCGGGCTCGACCGCGTCTACCCGCGCCAACACGAAGCATTGGCGACGCGGATCGCCGAGCGGGGCGCGATCGTCAGCGAATATCCATTGGGCACTCCGCCGTTGCCGGCCAATTTTCCGCGCCGCAACCGCATCATTGCGGGACTCAGCGAGGGCACGCTGGTGGTCGAAGCCGCGCTCCAGTCCGGGTCGCTGATCACAGCCCGCCTCGCCCTGGAGCAGGGCAAGGACGTGTTTGCGATTCCCGGGTCGATTCACTCGACGCAGTCGCGCGGGTGCCACGAGCTGCTTCGCCAGGGAGCAAAACTGGTGGCCTGCGCGCAAGACGTGCTGGAAGAATTGCGGCCGGGCGTGGTGGTTCCATTTCGTTCATCGAACGCTGACAGTGCGGCCCGCCCGCTTGCTGCGACCGATGCCGGCAAGCGCCTGCTGGAGCTGCTCGGCTTTGATCCCGTCGGGCTGGACGCGCTGGTGGCGCGCACTGGCATCAGCACCGCTCAATTGCAGGCGCATCTGCTCGAGCTGGAACTCGGCGGTGAGGTGGCGCGCATGCCCGGCGGGTTGTTTCAGCGCATCGCCACCGGCTGAAAGGCCACAAACTGCTGCAAAGCGATACTGGCGGCGACCGGTTTCTGCGCTATATTGGGGCATGTTTGAAGTGCTCGTTTTCGTGTACGAAAACTACTGGCGCGGTGATGCGTGCCCCGAGCTGGAGCAACTGGGCCGAAAGCTCAGCGCCCACGGCTTCGAGGCCGATGAAATCAACGATGCACTGGTCTGGCTCGACGGACTCAACGTGGCGGCGCAGAACACGCAGCTGCCGCCCGACCTGTCGCAACGGCCCGCACTCCACCAGCCGCAGGCCAGCACCAGCATGCGAATCTACTCCGTCGCGGAGCAGGACCATCTGGGCGCCCAGTGCCTGGGCTTCGTCAGCTTTCTCGAATCCTCCGGCGTCCTCCCGGCCCCAATGCGCGAGATCGTGATGGATCGCGCGATGGCCGCACCGGGAGCTCCGGTCTCGCTCGACGACCTGAAAATCATCGTCCTGATGGTGTACTGGAGCTTCGGCGAAGAGCCGGACGCCCTGGTGCTGGACGAGTTGTGCGACGACGCCGAGTTCCGGCTGCCCCACTGAACCCGCTGGGCACCAAACGGGCGCCGCCGCAGAGGCGGCATTTCTTATTCCAGCAGCCGTTCCGGATTGGCGTCCAGCTTGGCCAGTGCGTCTCGGGTCGCACGCACCGTGAGGGCTTCCTCTTCGTTCGGCAGCAACAGGCCCGCCTGCAGGTAGGAAGCCATGCGGCGAGCCTGGATCAGGTAGCTGCGGCCCTCGGGCGAGGCGAACAGGTGAAGCTGCTTGCGTTCGCTGCGCCAGACGTATTGCACCTGCGCCGTAAGTCCATTGTGGTCGAGCGTGAACCAGTTGCCCAGTTGCAGCTCCTGCGCCCAGGCGATCATGGCCATGGTCGGGCGCGAACCGCTGTCGGCCACGACTTCGATCATTGAAGCGTCGATGCCCAGCATCAGTTCGATGCTTTCGGCGTCCAGCGGAAGATCCGTATTCGGATCGTCGCTCACGAAATCCTCGAGATTGGCCAGCCGCTGCGCCATCGCTTCGATATGCGCCTGGGGAATCGATTCGGTCTTCGACAGGAATGCGTCAGCCAGCGTGTCTCCGATGACCTTGATATGCCCTTCCTGCGCGGGTCCCTGGATGCCCATCATTTCCATGCCTTGGCGCAGCTTCAGCAACAGGGCCGGCAGGTCCTGAATCACCCGGGCGCGGTCGTTGCGATTGGGCTTGGCGCTTGCAGCCCAGACCAGGTCGGTCGCCGATTTCTTCAGGGCCAGGGTGTCTTCGTGCTGGGGGCCATTCTTCACGGCCGCGACCGCCAGTACCTCGGCCCAGACCTTGAACAGGAACTCCCGGATCTCATCGCGCACCGGCATGTCGTTGAGCATCCTGCGCATTTCGATGGTGTACTGGATCGCCATCGTCTCCTTTTGCTCGACTTGCTGCGCCACGCTCACGAGACGCTGCGTCGGCCCCTTCTCGGTCAGGAACCGTGACAGGAATTTCTGGAATTCGTCATACACCAGCTGGAAGACGCGGCGGCCGGTTTCAGGATATTGCTCGATCACCTGGACCACGCGCTTGATTTCGGTTTCGAGCGCGCTCCCGCCGATTGCACTGGCATCGAATCCCATCACGCAGGAGCCCATCCGGTCGATCAGTTGCCGCGCCGGATGCGACAGCGAGCCGAAGAATTCAGGCTCGGCAATCGCAACCCGCAGCACCGGCATCTGCAGCCGCGCAAACCACACCCGGACCGCGGGTGGAATGCGTTCTTCGGCCAGGATGCTCTGGAACATCAAGGCAACAATCTCGATCGTCGCCTTTTCGGTCGACGTGGCCGCCTTTTTCTTCAGGTCACCGGTGCGCTGGCGCAATTCAACTGCGACCTGCTCGACCCGCGCTTCGTCGTAGACAACGATTTCGTCGTTGCCGCCGCCCGCTCCAGCGGCTGCACCCCCGGCAGCGCCGCTGAGCGACCCCGCCACGGTGATCTGCACTGCGGTCTGGTGGATCGACAGCGCTTCATCCAGTGCTGGCGACGGCCGTGTCTCATGGTTGATGTCGAAGCCGGCGACCCGGTCGGTCAGCAGCCGACGCAGCTGGCCGAGCACCCCATTGGCGCGCTGCCGGGCCCGCGCCAGGGGCGTGCCGCTGGTCATCAGCCGGGTTTCGTCGCCGACGTTGCCCCCGGCGCGCGTCGCGCCGGGTTCGCCGGAATAGCCGCCTCTGGTGTTCGAGCCGGTCGCGGGTCCCGACTGGCCGGCTCCCGACTGTCCATTGCCGCCCTGGCCACCGCCATACCCGGATCCGCCTTGGCCACCGCCGGCATGACCACCCCCACCTCCGCTCATGCCGCCGGAAGACGCGGAACCCCCGCCACCGCCGCCACCGCCGCCGCCGCTCCCACCGCCGCCACCATCGTAGGAACCGCCGCCAGCCGAACCACGGCTACTACTACTACCGCCGCCGCCGCCGCCATAGGATCCACCACCGCTACCGCTACCGCTACCGCTACCGCCACCATAGGAGCCGCCGCCCTGCTCGCTGCCAGAGGGGCTGCCATAGTCGCTGCTGCCGTAGCCCCCTTGACCACCCGGACCTCCAACGCCACCTTGCGCCGAGTCGCTGTAGCTTCCCGGCTCGCCGGCCGCACCCGGCCCTTTGCGGCCGCCCCCGCGCGGGGCGGCGCCGCGCTTCACCTTCTTACTGAGGTCGATTTCCGGCAAGACGCCGTTGGCGATCAGAAATTTGTTGGTTCGCCCGTAGCCTTCCAGCAGACGCTCGACGATGTGCTGCTGGATCACGTCCTTGGCGAGGGTCCAGCTCTGGCGGGCCAGCGCATTGGCGGTCCATTGCTCGATCAGCAACTGGGCAACCGCCTCGGGCTGCAGGATGTCCTGGTTGGCGAGCTCCTGCGTCCCTTCAAGGTGCTGCATCCGGGCCTTGAGGTCGTTGAGCTCCCAGCTGGCTTTCTCGCGGACCGCCAGCGCCAGCCGGGAAGAAAGAATTTTCTTTTCAACAACCTCGTCACCGATCAGCTCGAGATTGATTGCGCCGAGTCGGACACTGGCCGTGGCCGTTGGCGGAATGATGGCGTCGCGCCACGCCTTCGCCGTGCCTTCGGTCCACCGGCCGCGCGCCCGCTCGAAGTCCAGCATGGCATCGCGCCGGTCCTGCATGTCCCGAGTGCTCGCGGCGACGTCGACCAGCTCGATCAGCTTGAGCCGGACGGCGTCGGAGAGCTGGGGCAGCACCCCCTCGATGTATGCCACGAACTGCTCACGCGCCTGCCTCGCGAGGGGCACGGGGTTGGCAGGCGGCGCTTGCGAGGCCATGGCGTGTGTTTAGACCGTGGCGCCCGCATTCGGGTCGGCAGGGTCTTCTGTCTTGCCGGCAGACGACTTCACCAGGTCCTCGCGCTTCACGCCCAGCCACATGGCGATCGCGGCGGCGACAAACACGGAGGAATAGATGCCGAACAGGATGCCGATCGTCAAGGCCAGGGCGAAATAGTGCAGCGTCGGGCCGCCGAAAAACAGCATGGAGAGCACCATCATCTGGGTACACCCGTGGGTGATGATGGTCCGGCTGATGGTCGAAGTGATCGCGTTGTCGATGATCTGGACGGTGCTCATCTTGCGGTAACGGCGGAAATTCTCCCGGATCCGGTCGAAGATCACCACCGACTCATTGACCGAATAACCCAGCACCGCCAGCACCGCCGCCAGCACGGCCAGTGAGAATTCCCACTGGAAGAAGGCGAAAAAACCCAGGATGATGATCACGTCGTGAAGGTTGGCGACGATGGCCGCAACTGCGAACTTCCACTCAAAGCGGAACGCCAGGTAGACCATGATGCCGACCACCACCATCGCCAGAGCCTTGAGGCCGTCAGTGGCCAGTTCCTCCCCGACCTGCGGCCCGACGAATTCGGTTTTTCGCAGGTTCACGCCCGGGTCCTGCGCCTTCAGGGCTGCCAAAACTTTCTCGCTCTGTTGCGCGGAGCTGACGCCCTTCTGCGCCGGCAGCCGGATCATGACGTCGCGGGAAGTGCCGAAGTTCTGCACCTGCACGTCGGAAAAGCCCAGGCCGGCGACGGTGGTGCGGATCTTTTCCACCTCCACTGCCTGCGAATAACCCACTTCCATGACCGTGCCGCCGGTGAACTCCACCGAGAGGTGCAGCCCGCGATGGAGCAGAAAAAACACGGCGGCGGCAAAAGTCAGGAACGAAATCACGTTGAAGATCAACGCGTTCTTCATGAATGGGATGTCGCGCCGGATCTTGAAAAATTCCATCTTCTTGTGACTTCCTACTCGGCCTTGGTTATAACGCCTTCGCCCGCAGGACGCCAGACGGTGCCGATAGAAACCGCCTTCAGCTTCTTCTTGCTGCCGTACCAGAGATTCACCAGGCCGCGGGAGAAGAACACCGCTGAAAACATCGACGTCAGGATCCCGATGCAGTGCACGACGGCAAAGCCGCGCACCGGTCCGGAACCGAAAGCCAGCAGAGCCAGGCCGGCGATCAGCGTCGTGATGTTCGAGTCCAGGATGGTGGCCCAGGCCCGGTCGTAGCCGGTCTGGATCGCGGCCTGCGGCGAAGCGCCCTGGCGCAATTCTTCCCGAACCCGCTCATTGATCAGAACGTTCGAATCGATGGCCATGCCAAGCGCCAGCGCCATCGCTGCCATGCCGGGCAGTGTCAGGGTTGCCTGCAGCATCGACAGCACCGCCACCAGCAGCAGCAGGTTCACAGCCAGGGCGATGCCGGAAAAGACACCGAACAGCATGTAGTAGATCGCCATGAAGGCGCAGATCACGGCGAATCCCCAGGCCACGCTGTGGAAGCCCTTGGTGATATTTTCGGCGCCGAGCGTGGGACCGATCGTCAGCTCCTCGATGATTTCCATCGGCGCCGCCAGCGAGCCCGCCCGCAACAGCAGGGCCGTGTCGTTCGCCTCAACGGTCGACATGCGCCCCGAAATCTGGACCCGCCCGCCGCCGATCTCGCTGCGGATCACAGGCGCCGTGACCACCTCGCCCTTGCCCTTTTCGAACAGCAGGATGGCCATCCGCTTGCCGATGTTTTCGCGCGTCACGTCCTTGAACAATCGCGAACCCTTGGCATCCAGCGTCAGGTGAACCGCGGCTTCCTGGGTCTGGTTGTCAAAACCGGGCTGGGCATCGGTCAGGTTCTCGCCGGTCAGGATCACCTGCTTCTTCACGATCACAGCCTGGCCGCTGCGTTCCAGGTAACGCTCGTCGCCGAAGGGAACGGGGCCGTTGCCGGTTTCGGCCGACCGGGCCTCTGTGCTTTCGTCGACCAGCCGCACCTCCAGGGTGGCCGTACGGCCCAGGATGTCCTTGGCCTTGGCTGTGTCCTGCACGCCGGGCAGCTGGACCACGATCCGGTCGAGGCCCTGCTGCTGGATGACGGGTTCGGCCACGCCCAGTTCGTTGATCCGGTTGTGCAGGGTCACCATGTTCTGCTTGAGGGCCTGGTCCTGAACCCTGCGCGCCGCATCGGGCCTGATGGTCGCCGTGAGCTTGTAATCCGTTCCTTCGGGCGCGTCGACGGTCAGCAGGTCGGGAAACTGGTCGGCGATCACGCGCTTGGTCGCCTCGAGGGTCGGCACGTCCCGGAACCGCACCTCCACCGCCTGGCCGTTGCGGCTGATGCCCGCATGCCGGATGTTCTTTTCGCGCAGGATGCTGCGCAGGTCGCCGGAAAAAGATTCAGCCTTCTTGGTCAAAGCCGCCTGCATGTCGACCTG
>JANXVP010000111.1 GCA_025351615.1 Ramlibacter sp.
GAACCTGGTGATCCGGCGCCAGGGCAAGGGCACTTTCGTCGCGACCCACGCCGAGCAGCAGGTGCAGTACCGTTTCCTGAAGCTCATGCCCGATAGCGGCGACCGGGACGCAGAAGGCCCTGCCCAGCGGACAGTGCTCGATTGCAAGCGGATCCGCGCGCCGGCAGACGTCGCCCGGGCCTTGTCGCTACGTTCCGGCGATGCCGTCATCCAGCTGCGCCGCGTGCTGTCTTTTGACGGCGTGCCCACCATCCTGGAAGACCTCTGGCTGCCGGGCAATGCGTTCAAGGGTCTGAACGCCGGGCAGGTGGCGGATTACCCGGGTCCGACCTACGCGATGTTCGAAATAGAGTTCGGCGTGCGCATGGTGCGCGCCGGGGAAAAGATCCGTGCACTGATGCCCGATGCCCAGCAGGCGGCGCTGCTGCAGGTGCCGCAGCAGACTCCGCTTCTGAGCGTGGAGCGCATCGCCTACACCTATAACGACGTGCCGATGGAACTGCGGCGTGGCCTGTACCGCACCGACACGCACCACTACCGCAACGACCTGAACTGAGGGCGAATCGGCCGTCGGCGCGCCGGTTTGCTGCGTTGCAATAGAATTTTGGGTTGCTGCACTCCTGAACCACAAAAAAGCATGCAGTCCCTGAAGAAAGCCAAACCATGACAGCGCCAGCCAAGAAGCGGCCCGAATTCCGCAACATCAACGCGTTGACCGACCTGCCCGGTTACCGCCTGCCCGCGGCCGGTATCGTGTCGATCCTGCACCGCATCAGCGGCGTGATCATGTTCCTGCTGCTGCCGTTCGTGATCTGGATGTTCGACAAGTCGATCTCGTCGGAGCTGTCGTTCGCCAAATTCACCAGCGCCTTCAACCAGGGGCTGTGGATCTTCCCCGGCTGGATCGTCAAACTCCTGGTGCTGGTCCTGGTCTGGTCCTACCTGCACCACTTCATCGCGGGCTTGCGGCACCTCTGGATGGACGTGAGCCACAAGGCCGTCAGCAAGGAATTCGGAATGAACTCGGCCCGCTTCACGCTGGCCGCGAGCCTGTTGCTGACGGTGGTGCTGGGCGCCAAGCTGTTCGGCCTTTATTAATTGAATGACTTTACGGGACCGATCTTCAGCTTTGTCCATCGAACAACCTTGCGGACAGATCTTCAGTTCTGGCCATCGAACAACTTTGCGGGACAGATCTTCAGCTCTGTCCCCAACTGATTAAGGGGAACTGATCAATGTCTGTCAATTACGGCTCCAAGCGCATCGTCGTCGGCGCCCATTACGGCCTGCGGGACTGGCTCAGCCAGCGCGTCACGGCCGCCCTGATGGCGCTTTTCACCCTTTTGGTGCTGGGTCAGGTCATTCTGTCGCGCGGACCGATCGGCTACGACAAGTGGGCCGGCATCTTTTCCACGCAGTGGATGAAGGTGCTGACTTTCACCGTGATCGCCGCCCTGTCCCTGCATGTCTGGGTCGGCATACGCGATGTGCTGATGGACTATGTCAAGCCGGTGGGAGCCCGGCTGGTGCTGCAGATCGTCGCCATTGTCTGGCTGCTGGGCTGCGCCGGCTGGGCGATTCAAGTCCTCTGGAGAGTCTGACCCCAATGAGCTATACCAAGAACAACATCACCAGGCGCAAGTTCGACGTCATCATCGTCGGCGCCGGCGGCTCGGGCATGCGGGCCTCGCTGCAACTGGCGCGGGCCGGACTGAACGTCGCCGTGCTGTCCAAAGTGTTTCCGACCCGTTCGCACACGGTGGCGGCGCAAGGCGGCATCGGCGCCTCGCTCGGCAACATGAGCGAGGACAACTGGCACTACCATTTCTACGACACGGTCAAGGGCTCCGACTGGCTGGGCGACCAGGACGCGATCGAGTACATGTGCCGGATGGCGCCTGAAGTCGTCTACGACCTCGAGCACATGGGCATGCCGTTCGACCGCAACCCGGATGGCACGATCTACCAGCGGCCGTTCGGCGGCCACACTGCCAATTACGGTGAGAAGCCGGTCCAGCGGGCCTGCGCCGCGGCTGACCGCACCGGCCACGCGATGCTGCACACGCTGTACCAGCAGAACATCAAGGCGCGCACCAGCTTTTTCGTCGAGTGGATGGCGCTGGACCTGATCCGCGATGCCGACGGCGATGTGATCGGAGTCACCGCGCTCGAAATGGAAACCGGCGAGCTGCACATCCTGGAAGCCCGTACCACGCTGCTGGCGACCGGCGGCGCTGGCCGCATCTTCGCGGCCTCGACCAACGCCTTCATCAACACCGGCGACGGCCTGGGCATGACGGCGCGCGCCGGCATCCCGCTGGAAGACATGGAGTTCTGGCAGTTCCACCCGACCGGCGTCGCCGGGGCCGGCGTGCTGCTCACCGAAGGCTGCCGCGGCGAAGG
>JANXVP010000125.1 GCA_025351615.1 Ramlibacter sp.
TCCTGCAGCAGGAAGGAGTGCCGATGCAGGTCCCAGGCTGGGCCCATGATGCCGCCCGAGAGGTTCAGCTTGATGTGATCGACGCCGTTCTTGATCTGCTCGCGGATCGCCTTGACGAAGCCGTAGGGCCCGTCGACCTCCAGCGCATGACCCGAAGTGAGGAAGTGCCCGCCGGTGGTGGTGAGAAAATGGCCCGCCGCGAACAGGCGCGGCCCGAGGTGCTGCCCGGATTCGAAGGCGCGCTTCCACGCCACGTCCATGTAGTTGTGCGCCCCCGCACAGCGGAATCCGACGATGCCGGAATCCAGCAGCGCCGATTGCAGCCGATGCCCGAACAGCGTGACCTGGTCGGCCAGCGGCACCTCGGTCAGCGAGAGGTAATCGGGGTGGATATGCACGTCCCACAGCCCCGGCATCAGGTAGGCGCCCTGAAGGTCGATGGTCTCCCCATCGCCCACCGCCGGAGCCGTGCCGCCATCGAAGATTTCCTTGATGCGGCCGTCCTCGATCAGGACAGTGCAATCCGGCCTCGGGCGCGGTTCGACGCAATCGATCAGCGTCGCATGGGTCAACAGGGTTCGCATTGGCATCCAGTGCAGCGGTTATTCGGCGACGATGCCGACCTTCCCCGCCAGATCCTTCCACTTGCTCACTTCCGACTGCACAAAGCGATCGAACTCCTCCGGCGTCTGCGGCGTGGCCACGATGCCACGGTCGGCGAACGCATGCGACAGCTTGGACGAATTCAACAGTGACACGGCTTCCGTGTTGATGCGATCGATCACGGCGCGGGGCGTCTTCGCCGGCGCAAACAGCCCAAACCAGGTGCCGCCGGAAAAGCCCGGCAGACCGGCCTCGGCAAAGGTTGGTACCTGCGGCGCGCTGGCCAGGCGCTGGCGCGTGGCGACGGCCAGCGCGCGCAGCTTGCCGGCGCGCACGTGCTCCAGCACGGCCGGCGGCGTGTCGAAGGAGTACTGAACCTGCCCTCCGATCAAGTCGACGATCGAGGGACCGCTGCCCCGGTACGGCACGTGCACGCCGCGGGTGCCGGTGAGCGCCTTGAACAGCTCGCCCGCGAGGTGGTTGGAGGTGTTGTTGCCGAACGAGGAGTAATTCAAGTTGGTCGGATTGGCCCGGGCATAGGCGATGAATTCTTCCAGCGTGTTCACTGGCAGCCCAGTGTTCACCACCAGGAAGAAGGGAACCTGCCCCACAAGAGTGATCGGCTGCAGGTCGCGCACCGGGTCGTATGGCATGGCCTTCATGGTGATCGGCGCGATCGAGACCTCGGGTGACGCGGCCAGCAGCAAGGTGTACCCATCCGGCTCCGCTCGCACGACCGCGCTGGCGCCGAGGGTACCGCCAGCGCCGGCGCGATTCTCCACTACGATTTGCTGGCCGAGCCGGCGTCCCAACTGCTCGGCGAGCAGCCGCCCTGCCACATCGGTGCTGCCGCCCGGCGGGTATCCGATGACGACGCGGATCGGGCGTGAGGGCCACGGCGCCGATTGTGCAAAGGCCGTGCCTTGCAGCGCAGCAGCTGCGGAAATGAGCAGGAAAGTACGACGTTGCATTCCAATGATCTCCAGGCAGACCGGCGACTTGGAGCCGACGGCTGACCGATGCACTTTAGGTGCCCAAGGTATCGCGACGCAATATGCGATTATCGGAATGCAATAACTCCGGAGAGTTTCATGCCCCGACTCGTGACCCTGGCCGCCGCCCAGACCGACAGCGTGGAAGACGGCGATTTACGCACCATCGGCGAGAGCGCCCACGCCATTCTCGACGAAGCCGGGCGGCAGGAGGTGCGCCTGCTCACGTTCGGCGAGCTGTTCCTGGCGCCTTTCTTCGCCAACCGGCTGGAGGAGAATTTCGATCGCTTCTTCATGCAGGACACGCACGAGGTTCTGTTGGCGCTACGCGAAAAGGCGCGACGTCACGGCATCGCGCTGGTGCTGCCGTTCGCGGAACGCGCGAACGACGGCTACTTCAACAGCGCCTTCGTGTACGCCGAGGACGGCCGCGAGGTGGGGCGCTACCGCAAGACCCACATCCCCGCGTACTTCCCGACCGAGGGGACCGGCGGCACCGGCAGCTTCGAGAAGTTCTACTTCGCTCCCGGCGGCAAGCTGGAAACTTATGCAGTGGCCGGCACGCGCATCGGCGTGCAGATCTGCAACGACCGGCTCTATCCCGAGGCCTCGCGTGCACTTGCCCTGAAAGGCGCCGAGCTGATCGTGATGCCGATCGCGTTTTCCACTTACGCGGACCCGGCGCAGCGCACGTCGATCTGGGAGGTTCCGTTGCGCGCCCGCGCCTACGAGAACGGCCTTTACGTACTCGCCTGCAACCGCGTCGGTACAGAGGGGCCACGCCACCACCTGGGGCGCAGCATGATCGTCGATCCGCGCGGAATGATCGCCGCCGAAGCCGGGACAGCCGCGCCGCAGTTGCTCACGGCGCAGGTGGACCTCGACGCCGTCTCGGCCGCGCGCAAGAAATTCCCTTGGTGGCGCGATCGCCGGCCCGACCTGTACGGGCCACTCGTCGCGAGCGATTGAAGACTCTTAAGACCATGGCAGGAATCGCCACTCCACCAGCCAAGAAGATCCGGCGCGGCGCGGCCGAAGGTGACAGCCCGCTCTTCATGGGCTCGATCGCCAAATGCTTCCAGGTACTGGAGGCGCTGAACACGGCAGGCCGCGCGGTGGGCCTGACCGAGCTGGCTCGGCTCGCGGGCTTGGACCGCAGCGGCGTGCAGCGCGTCACGCACACTCTGCGCGTGCTAGGTTACCTGCGGCAAGATCCGGCCACTAAGGCGTTCCGGCTGTCTGGGCGGATGCTGGAATTCGGTCACACCGTGCTTGCTACCAACGAGGTCCGCGAACGGGCGCAGCCCCACCTGGAGGCCCTGAACCGCCGCAGCTCGGAGACTGTCAACCTGATGGAGCTGGAAGGCGACGAGATCGTCTATGTCTCGCGGTTCCCCAGCATGCATGCTGTCAGCGTCGACCTGCACGTGGGTTCGCGGCTGCCCGCCTTCTGCACGGCCGCAGGGCGTGCCATCCTGTCCCGCATCGACCCGGCCGAGGCGCTGGCCCGGCTCAAGGCGGCGCGCCGCACCGGAATGACGCGATTCACCGTAACTGACCTAGCCGGGCTGCGTCAGGCGCTGCAGACTGCGCGCGATCAGGGCTATGCAATGAACAACCAGGAAGCCTTCGTCGGCGACATTTCTAT
>JANXVP010000191.1 GCA_025351615.1 Ramlibacter sp.
ATATTGATCAAATCTGTCTCAAATCCAAACTTAAAAATATGGCAAAAAGTCACGCTTTGGATCGCCCTAGGATTTGTGGTATCGATTATGATGAGTTTACATTCATCGACTAGCTCGTCGCGCTTCTGGTCCATGCCCAGAAAAATGACGCGCAGTTCCGGGCCTTGCAACACCTTGAGGTTCGATGCGGTCTTGAGGCGATCGACGTCCTGCACCGGCACCGGCTCCATGACATCGATCTCGCCTGAAATCAGCGCCGCGACGCGCGTGGCATCGTTGCCGATGACGTTGAAGATCACTTCATCCACGTTGCCGTCGATCTTGCCCCAGTAATTGCCGTTGCGCACATAGGTGGTGCGCACATTCGGCTGGCGCTCGCGCAGCCGGTAGGCGCCCGTTCCGTTGGCCCGGAAGGAAGCTGCGTTCTCGATGCCCTTGCGGCGGTCCACCGGCTTGGTGGCCTGGTTGGTTTCGCACCACTTTTTGCTCATGATGTCGAAGTGCGTGAACAGCTCGGGAAGAATGGGGAACGGGGCCTTCGTGACGATGTCGAGCTGGTGGTCGCTGATCTTCCTCATCTCCTTGACCTGGCCGACGTAACTCTTCATGTCCGAGCCATCGCCCCTGGCGCGCTCATAGCTGAAGATCACGTCATCGGCCGTGAACGGCGTTCCGTCGTGAAATTGCACGCCCTTGCGCAGGTTGAATCGCCACACTGTCGGTGCCGTCTGCTTCCAGTCGGTGGCCAGTGCCGGCGCCAGCTTGTAGTCGCGCCCGCGCGTGACAAGCGGCTCGTAGACGTTCTCGTTGACGCTGATCTGCAGCGATTCGCTCAGGGAATGCGGATCCATGGACAGGGCGTCGCCCTGGTTGCCGATTCTCAGCGTCACCGCACTGGCGGTCGTGCCCAGGCAGGCCAGCGCAAGCAGGATCGAGGCTGAAAGGGGGGTCGACTTGAAATTCATCACTGGTTCCTCTTGTTTAAACGGGTCCGTCGGAAAAATCATTCGCCTAGCGGCATCGCCTGTTCGGCCAGGCTCGCATGGAGCGCCGAGCCCAGTGGCAAAACGTCATCGTTGAAATCGTAGCGGCTGTTGTGCAGGAAGCAGCTGCCCTCGCCGCCCTGGCCGAGCCTGAGGTAGGCGCCGGGCTTGGCCTGCAGCATGAAGGAGAAATCTTCAGCGCCCATGCTCGGCTCCATGTTGCGCACCAGGTTGCCGGCGCCGACGATGGATTCGGCGACGTCGCCGGCGAAGACCGCTTCATCCAGCGTATTGATGGTGGCCGGGTAAACGCGGTCGAAGGTGACAGTGGCCGAGGCCCCGAAGCCCAGCGCGATTGCGCTGCAGAGCTCATGCAGCCGGCGCTCCACGAGCTCCTGCACGTCGGGGCTAAAAGTGCGCACGGTACCGACGAGAGTGGCTTTTCCGGGAATGACACTCATCGCGCCCAGGTCGCCGGCCTGCAAGGCGCACAAGCTGACGACAGCGTTGTCGATGGGTTTGACGTTGCGCGAGACGATGCTCTGCACGGCGGTGATGATGTGGGCGGCCACCAGCACCGGGTCGATGGCCAGATAGGCATGGGCGCCATGGCCGCCCTTGCCGGTGATCTCGATGGTGAGGCGGTCGGCCGCCGCCATCATCGGACCCGAATTGATCCCGATGGTGCCCGGCTTCATGGCCGGCCAGTTATGCATCGCGTAGACGGACTGGACCGGGAAACGGTCGAACAGGCCATCGTCGATCATTGCCTTGGCGCCTGCGAAGCCTTCCTCGCCGGGCTGGAAGATCAGAACCGCCGTGCCGTCGAAATTTCGCGTCTCCGCCAGATAGCGTGCCGCGCCGACCAGCATTGCGGTGTGTCCATCGTGGCCGCAGCCGTGCATCATGCCGGGCCTGGTCGAGCGCCACGGAAAGTCGTTGTTCTCCGTCATGGGCAGCGCATCCATGTCGGCCCGAAGACCGATCATCTTTCCCGGCGAGGATTTCTTGCCCTTGACGATTCCAACCACGCCGGTCTTGCCGATGCCGGCATGGATCTCGTCCACCCCGCACAGCTTGAGGGCTTCGATGACTCTTGCCGAGGTGTAGGTTTCTTCGAAGCCCAGTTCCGGGTGGGCGTGCAGGTCTCGTCGCAACGCAACCAGTTCGGGGTGGTACGCGGCGATGTGCGCAAAAGCGCGGCCATTCGCCCGGAGTCGGTTCAACATTTCAATGGGCTCCTGCATTGCCCGCGCGCAACCGCGGATCGACCGCGAAATACAGCAGGTCGACCACCAGGTTGATCACGACGAAGACGAGCGCGATCAGGCAAAGATAAGCGGCCATCACCGGAATGTCGGCGAAGGTGACGGCCTGGATGAACAGCAACCCCATGCCCGGCCACTGGAAGACGGTTTCGGTGATGATCGAAAACGCGATCAGTGTGCCGAGTTGCAGCCCGATGATGGTGATGACGGGGACCAGCGTGTTCCTGAGCGCGTGGCCGAAATGGATGGCGCGGTTGGTCAGGCCCCGGGCGCGGCCGAACTTGATGTAGTCGGTGCGCAGCACCTCGAGCATCTCGGACCGGACCAGCCGCATGATCAGCGTCAACTGGAAGATTGCGAGCGTAATGGCTGGCAGCACGATATGGTGCCAGCCGTCGCGGGTGAGCAGGCCGCTGGTCCACCAACCGGCCTTGACGACTTCGCCGCGTCCGAAGCTGGGGAACCATCCGAGCACCACGGCGAAAAACAGAATCAGCAGAATGCCGATCAGGAAGGTCGGCAAGGACACGCCCAGCAGCGAGACAGTCATCATCGCCTGCGACAGGAGACTATCGCGCCGCAGCGCCGCATAAACACCCATCGGAATACCGCAGACCAGCGCGATGAACGCGGCACTCAGTGACAACTCCAGCGTGGCGGGCAAGCGCTCGGCAATCAGCGATGAAACCTTGCGGCCCTGGCGCAGGCTGAGGCCGAACTCGCCCTGCACCGCCTTGCCCACGAACTTGGCGAACTGAATCGGGAACGGCTGGTTCAGGCCCAGATCGGTGCGCAGTTGCTGGCGCTGCTCGGGCGTCGCGTCCTGACCCAGGATGTTCGTCACCGGGTCGCCCACGTACTGGAACAGCATGAACGCGATGAACGCAACTGTGAGCATGACAATCACGGCTTGAGCGAGGCGGCGGAGAACGAAGACGAGCATGAAGAGAAGGTGGCGCGTTGAGTTGAGTGTCGGCAGTTTAAAGCACGGATCGTGCCAATCTCAAGGTGCCAACCAGTTTCAACGAGGCGAGACCCAGACAAAAAAAGCCGCCCGAAGGCGGCTTTTGTTTCTGGTAGCAGCTTGCGCTAGGCAAGCGGCAGATCAAAAGAAGTGACGAACGCCGAACTCGACACCGGTCGAGCTGCCGCCAGCGGTTGGCGCAGCAACGATGGAGGTGCCGCCAGCCACGGAGTTTGACGACGCGCCGCCGTTCGAC
>JANXVP010000202.1 GCA_025351615.1 Ramlibacter sp.
CCGATCGGCGCCGAAGAGAACTTCACCGGCGTGGTCGTCCTGCGCAAGATGAAGGCGATCTACTGGGATGAGGCGTCCCAGGGCATGAAGTTCAACTACGACGAGATCCCGGCCGAACTGCTCGGGCTGGCCAAGGAGTGGCGCGAGAAGATGGTCGAGGCCGCGGCCGAAGCCAACGAAGAGCTGATGAACAAGTACCTGGAAGAAGGCGATCTGTCCGAGGACGAGATCACACTGGGCCTGCGCACCCGCACCATCGCCAGTGAAATTCAGCCGATGCTCTGCGGCACCGCGTTCAAGAACAAGGGTGTGCAGCGCATGCTCGATGCCGTGGTCGAACTGATGCCGTCGCCTGCGGACATTCCGCCGGTCAAGGGCATGGACGATGACGAGAAGCCGGTCACGCGCCGCGCCGACGACAGCGAAAAGTTTTCTGCCCTCGCATTCAAGCTGATGACCGACCCGTTCGTCGGCCAGCTCACGTTCGTGCGCGTCTATTCGGGCGTGCTGGCCAAGGGCGACAGCGTGTACAACCCGATTCGCGGCAAGAAAGAGCGGATCGGCCGGATCGTGCAGATGCACGCCAACAACCGCCTCGAGGTCGACGAAATCCGGGCCGGCGATATCGCCGCCTGCGTCGGCCTGAAGGACGTCACAACCGGCGAAACCCTGTGCGACCCGAGCGCCATCGTGATGCTCGAACGCATGGTGTTCCCGGAGCCGGTGATCGCGCAGGCCGTCGAGCCCAAGACCAAGGTCGACCAGGAAAAGATGGGCATTGCCCTGAATCGACTGGCGCAGGAAGATCCGTCGTTTCGGGTGCGCACCGACGAAGAAACCGGCCAGACCATCATTGCCGGAATGGGCGAACTGCACCTGGAAATCATCGTCGACCGCATGAAGCGCGAATTCGGCGTGGAAGCCAACGTGGGCAAGCCCCAGGTGGCGTACCGCGAAACCATCCGCAAGACCGTGGAAGACGCCGAAGGCAAGTTCGTGCGCCAGTCCGGCGGCAAAGGCCAGTACGGCCACGTCGTGCTCAAGATCGAACCGAACGGGTTGGGCAAGGGCATTGAGTTCATCGACGCCATCAAGGGCGGTGTCGTGCCTCGCGAATACATTCCTGCGGTCGAGAAGGGCATCAACGAAGCTGTCACGCAGGGCGTGCTGGCTGGCTACCCGGTAGTCGACGTCAAAGTCACGCTGCACTTCGGTTCGTACCACGACGTCGATTCGAACGAACTGGCGTTCAAGATGGCCGCCATCTTCGGCTTCAAGGAGGGTTGCCGCAAGGCCGGTCCCGTCATCCTCGAGCCCATGATGGCCGTGGAAGTCGAGACGCCCGAAGACTACGCCGGCAACGTCATGGGCGACCTGGCGTCGCGCCGCGGCATGGTGCAGGGCATGGAAGACATGGTCGGTGGCGGCAAGGCCATCAAGGCTGAAGTGCCGCTGTCCGAAATGTTCGGCTACTCGACGACGCTGCGTTCGATGTCGCAGGGCCGTGCGACGTACACGATGGAATTCAAGCATTACAGCGAGGCTCCGCGCAATGTGGCGGAGGCGATTGTGGCAGCGCGAAGCAAGTGACGTGACACAGGCGGGTAAGCCCGCCCCGTCACGTCATTCCCGCGCAGGCGGGGATCCAGGAAGCGCGCGGGCGCCCTGGATTCCCGCCTGCGCGGGAATGACGGAATCAACAACCGTCTGCGATCAGACCCCCTTCGCTGCCCGTGGCGAAGGATTCCGGAGTCCGGTGCAGACGTAAAACCTCACACGGGCATTGCTCTTTGGAGATTTGATATGGCAAAAGGAAAATTCGAGCGGACCAAGCCGCACGTCAACGTGGGCACCATTGGCCACGTGGACCATGGCAAGACCACGCTGACGGCGGCCATTACCTCGGTGCTGGCGGCCAAGTTCGGTGGTGAAGCCAAGGCGTACGACCAGATCGACGCGGCGCCGGAAGAAAAAGCGCGCGGCATCACCATCAACACCGCCCACGTGGAATACGAAACGGCCAACCGCCACTACGCCCACGTCGACTGCCCCGGCCACGCCGACTACGTCAAGAACATGATCACCGGCGCCGCGCAGATGGACGGCGCCATTTTGGTGTGCTCGGCCGCTGACGGCCCGATGCCCCAGACCCGCGAGCACATCCTGCTGGCCCGCCAGGTGGGCGTGCCTTACATC
>JANXVP010000204.1 GCA_025351615.1 Ramlibacter sp.
CGCCGCAAAGGAGTTCGATGGAAAATTCACACCCGTTGCCAGCGTCCGCACTGCCGCCGGGCGTGCACTCACGCTTCATTGACAACCACAACGGCTGCGTCATGCACGTGCTGGAGGCCGGCTTCGACCCGCCCGGCCGCCCGTGTGTCGTTCTCCTGCATGGCTTTCCGGAGCTCGCCTTCAGCTGGCGCAATCAGTTGCCATTCCTGGCGCAGGCCGGCTTCCATGTCATCGCCCCGGACCAGCGGGGCTACGGCCGGAGCGGCGGGACCGACGTCGGCTTCGGCGACGACCTGTGGCCATACACCCCCCTGAACCGCGTGAGCGACACGCTGGGTCTTGTGCGCGCGCTTGGCCACGAGCGGGTGGCGGCCGTGATCGGCCACGACTATGGAGCGCACGTCGCCGGGTGGTGCGCACTGATCCGGCCGGACGTCTTCCGGGCCCTGGTGCTCATGAGCGCGACCTTCGCCGGTCCGCCGAACCTGCCGCTTGGCACCGCCCAGGCGGCGGTCGCTGCACCTGGTAACGGTGTCCAGGATGCGCTGGCCGGATTGGCTTTTTTACCAAGACCGAGAAAACATTATTGGCAGTACTACGCGACGCCCGCGGCCAACGCGGATGTATGGAGGTGCCCCCAAGGCGTGCACGACTTCCTGCGCGCCTACTTTCATTTCAAGAGCGCAGACTGGCCCGGGAACAAGCCGTTCCCGCTCCGCGGCTGGACCGCCGGGGAACTGGAAAAGATGCCGACCTACTACATCATGGACCGGGACCAGAACATGGCCCGGACGGTAGCGCCCGAGATGCCGTCGGCCGCGCAGATCGCAGCCTGCAAATGGCTGACCGAGGACCAGTTGGCGGTGTACAGCGAAGAGTATTCGCGGACGGGATTCCAGGGCGGCCTTCAGGCCTACCGGATCCTGACCGATCCGCGGTTCGCTGCGCCGCTGCGGGCGTTCTCCGATCGCACCGTCGACGTGCCTTCGCGCTTCATCTCGGGCGCGCTGGATTGGGGCAACCACCAGGTCCCGCACGGGCTGGAGCGGTTGCGACGGCAGATCTGCACCCGCATGGAGGAACCGGCCCTGATCGAGGGCGCCGGACACTGGGTGCAACAGGAGGCCGCGGCCAAGGTCAACGCGCTCCTGCTCGAGTTTCTGCGGGCGAACGAGCAGGGCCGGGATTGAGGGGTGCTACTTTGGGACGGCGTCTCAATGGTCGAGTCCCCGCAGGAAGTCGAGCAGCAGGCGGTTGACCTCTGCGGCCCGCTCGCGCTGAATCCAGTGGCCCGCGCCCTCGAGGATGTGCGAGCCTCGCAGACCCGGCAACACCTGCGGCAATGCGGCGAGCCGCTGCCCAGCGCCGGGGAACTTCAGGACGTCATCGCGTGAGCCTGCAATGAACAGCGACGGCTGTCGGATGGGGCAGCCGCGCCACGGCGCCAGCAGCTCCGAGCTGCGCCGGATGGCGCGATACCAGTTCAAGCCGCCCCGAAAGCCCGTGCGGCGGAACTCGTTCGCCACCAGGGCAATGTCTTCCCGGGTGAGCCAGGCTGGCAGCGCGAGCGGATCGACTGTGGCGTCGAGAAATCCAGCGCCGGGAGCGAGGATTCCCGCAACGATGCGGTCCGGACCGTCCCCGGACAGGCTGTACGTGATGCGGCGAATGCTGGCCTCGACGTCGGCTTCGAGAGCAGCTTCAGCCACGCCTTCATCCTGAAAGTACTGCATGTAGAAAGTCTTGACGCCCTTCTGCTCAAGCGCGGTGAGCAGGTCAACCTGCGACGGCGGCGTGTAGGGGACGCTCATGCCGGCCACGGCGCGGAACACGTCGGGCCGCAGCAGCGCAGAAAGCCAGGCGGCCGGGGCGCCCCAGTCATGGCCGACGATCACGGCGGACGCCTCGCCGAGGACCTTCACAAGTTCAACCATGTCGCCCACGTGGTGCAGCATCGTGTACTGGTCCGGGTCAGCCGGCGCATCGGTGCCGCCGTAGCCGCGCATGTCGGGCACCGCCGCGCGGTAGCCCGCCTGCGCCACGGCAGCCATTTGCGAGCGCCACGAGTGCCAGGTTTCGGGGAAGCCATGGCAGAAGACCACCAGCGGCCCCTCGCCCTGCAGCGCCACGCGCATGCGGATGCTGCCGACCTGAAGCGTATCGACCACCGGCTGGACGCGGAGATTCATGATTGAGAAGCCGTTGCGAGCAGTCTCGGGATGCACGCCCCGGCCTGCGCAGCTTTCGCGCCAACGACCCTGAAAAGCTCCAACATGTCGGGCGTCTGCTCGACGCCCTTCAGCACCACGGCCTGCCCATTCAGGCGGCACTTCGACAGCCAGTCCATCAACGCTGGGTGCTGCCTCCAGCGCGCGGTGTTGGCGAGCGTCGGCGCCCACATGCGCAGGAAGTCGATCGGCAGCTCCGGGCCACGCACCGGCATGCACAGCGCATTGCGCTCCTGCGCGTCCGGCACGTGGGCCTCGACCCAGGCAATCACGCTCGCGCTGAAGAGCGGCTGGCACATGCGCACCATGAGCAGATGGATCGTGTCGCCGTCGAAAACCGGCAGCTCCGGCGTCGGCTGGATCGCGGCCGCAGTGCAGTCAACGTAAAGCGTGTCAGGGTCCGCGGGCAGCTCGCCGCGCTCTAGGATGATTCGCGCCGGTTCGACCGCCTGTACGCGTCCCAGCCGAACGACGTCGCTCATCTGTCGCAGTTGACCCAGCTCGCCCGAAGAAAGGATGGCGCAGCGGTAGGTCGTGGGTTCCACGGTCC
>JANXVP010000263.1 GCA_025351615.1 Ramlibacter sp.
GCCCGGCAGGTGCTCGATTGGCACGCCGGGGTAGCTGGCGGCAAGCTGCGGATACGGGCCGACGGCAAGCACGACCGGTCGGCCGTTGCCGGCGGGACCCACCACCAGCAGGCCGTCCTCCTCGTACACGGCGGTCCGGTCGTCGGCAAAGCGCAGGATGGCGGCGCGGAAAGCTCTCATTCGGTCATTTTGCGATTTTTCCCTGCACGCCTGCGACCAGATAGTTCATTCCCAGGATTTGCGAATCCGACAGCGCCTTGCCCCTGCCGATCAAAGTCTTGCCCTGGTTGTCGGAGATCGGCCCCGCGAACGGCTTGAGCTTGCCGGAGGCAATCTCCTTCTGGCGCGCCAGCACTTCGTCCTGCACCGCCTGGGGGACCTGGGTGCCGAAATCACCGACCCGGATCATCCCTTCCTTCACGCCGCCCCAGACGTTGCCGGCTTTCCAGCTGCCATCCAGCACCGCCTGGACCCGCCGCTTGTAGTAGTCGCCCCAGTGGTGGGTGACGGCCACCAGCTGCGCATCGGGCGCCACCTTGCGCATGTCGGAATGGTAGGCGACAGCGAGCTTGCCCCGCTCCTGCGCCGCTGCCATCACAGCCGTGGACGCCGTGTGGAACGCGACGACGTCCGCGCCCTGGTTGAACAGGGTCATCGCCGCATCGCGCTCGCGTGCCGGATCGAACCAGGTGTTCAGCCACACAACCTTGACCACAGCCGTTGGCGCGACCGAGCGCATGCCCAGCGTGAAGGCGTTGATGCCTTGCAGCACCTCGGGGATCGGGAAGCCGGCGACATATCCGGCAACATTGCTGGTTGTCATCCGCCCCGCGGCGACGCCGGCCAGGTAGCGGCCCTCGTAGTACCGGGCGTTGGCCGTCGCGACGTTCGGCGCTGTCTTGTAGCCGGTGATCGACTCGAACTTCACATCCGGAAAATCTTTCGCCACCTTGAGCGTCGGCTCCATGTAGCCGAAGCTGGGCGTGAAAATCAGCTTGTGGCCGGTGGCGGCAAGGTCGCGGATGACGCGTTCGGCATCGGGGCCTTCGGCGACGTTCTCGACATAGGTCGTCTTGACCCTGCCGCCGAATGCTGCGTCAACCGCCTTGCGACCCTCTTCGTGCTGGCGCACCCACCCAGCCTCCGTGACGGGCGTGACATAGACGAACCCGACCTTGAGCGGCTCTGATGCGCGGGCGGACTGGAACTGGGCGGGAAGCAAACAGCAGGCGGCCGCGAAAGCGGCGGCGAGGTTTTTATACATGGTGGTCCTCGACATGGTCCCGACAATGAAAAATACCGCTGCGGGACACAGCGGCATCTGCATTTTAGCGGACGCCCGGCGGCTGGCCGCCTTCAGACGAACGACGCGAACGTGCCCTCGAGCATCTCACGGTAATGGCGCTTGGTCGTGCTGCTGACGAAACTCGCCTCGAAGCTGTTGACCGCCAGCTGAAAAGCCTGCGGCGCGGTGAGGCCGGTCGCGGCGAAGGTCTGCAGGAAGTTGTCGTTCATGTAGCCGCCGAAATACGCCGGATCGTCCGAATTGATCGTCGCCACCAGCCCCGCGTGCAGCAGCTGACCGATGTTATGGGTCGCCAGGTCGGGGAAGACCCGCAGCTTGAGGTTGGACAGCGGGCAGACGGTGAGCGGGATCCGGTCCTTCGCCAGCCGCCGCAGCAGCGCCGGGTCTTTTGCCGACTGCACGCCGTGGTCGATCCGCTCCACCTTCAGCAGGTCGAGCGCGGTCCAGACGTACTCTGGCGGCCCTTCCTCGCCGGCATGGGCCACGAGGTGCAGTCCCAGTTCGCGGCAACGGGCGAAGACGCGCGCGAATTTCTCCGGCGGATGGCCGACTTCACTCGAATCGAGGCCGACGCCGATGAACTTGTCGCGCAGCGGCAGCGCCTGCTCCAGCGTTTCGAAAGCCTGTTCCTCGCTCAGGTGGCGCAGGAAGCAAAGAATCAGCGAGGCGTCGACGCCCTGGTCGTCGCGTGCGTTGCAACAGGCGCGGTGCAGGCCGTTGATCACCGTCTCCATCGAGACGCCGCGCGCCGTGTGCGTCTGCGGGTCGAAGAAGATTTCGGCGTGGACCACGTTGTCCGCCGCAGCGCGCTCCAGGTAGGCACGCGCCATGTCCTCGAAATCCCTCTCGGTGAACAGCACGCTCGCACCGGCGTAGTAGATGTCCAGGAAACTCTGCAGGTTCGTGAAATCGTAGGCGCGGCGCAGTTCCTCCACGTCCTCGTACGGCAGGCGCACGCTGTTGCGCCGCGCCAGCGCGAAAATCAGCTCCGGCTCCAGCGTGCCCTCGATGTGCACATGCAGTTCGGCCTTGGGCATGCGGCGCAGCAGTTCGGGCAGGCGGTCGGAGGGGACGTTTGGAATCGAGCGCAAAGCGGCTTGTTAGTTGACTGATGGGATCTGGACAGGCGCATTCTGAACGATTTTGTAAAGCGCCAGCCAGCCCCAGCCCGCTCGCCAGTGCCGTCACCGATGCCGTCGAGGATGGTCAATGGACCGGCGCGATGCGGACTACGGCGTTGCCGGCAGTGGCATAGAGCGAGCCTGCAACCCACGTCAGCCCCCCGGATCGTTGCCGGGCCCAGGTCCGCAATCGTGGTCACGACGCCAGCAGGAGTGACTTTCCGCACGCGACGGGAGTCGCCCCCATACAGGTTCCCTGCGGAGTCCACTGCAAGCGCATTGGGCGAGCGCAAACGCGCGTTCGAGCCGGAACCGTCCTGGTCGCCGAACTGACCCGCGACACCGGCAAGGATCGTCACCTGCCCGGATGGGCTAAGAGACCCGACGGTCCCTTGCTATTTCGTTTACAAGTCCGTCCGGCCTATTTCTTGTCGCCGCCAGGCACCTTGCCCTCGACGCCCTTGACGAAGAAGTTGATGCCGCCCATGAATTTGTCGTCGGCGACCGTGTCCTTGGCCACCACGACCTTGCCGGTGTTGTCGGTGATCGGGCCCTTCCAGATCGAGAAGCTGCCGTCCTTCAGGCCGGCCTTGATCTCGTCGATCTTCTTTTTGGTGTCATCGGGCACGTCGGCCGCGATCGAGACCATGTCGATCGCGCCCTCCTTCACGCCCCACCATGCCTGGCCTGTCGCCCACTTGCCTTCGAGCACATCACGCACGGCCTTGGTGTAATACGGCGCCCAGTTGATGACCGCCGAGCCCAGGTGCGCCTTCGGGCCGTACGCGGTCATGTCGCTGTCCCAGCCGAAGGCGCGCTTGCCCATCTTTTCGGCTGTCTGCAGCACGGCCGACGAGTCGGTGTTCTGCATCAGCACGTCGGCGCCGCCGTTGATCAGCGAAGTGGCGGCTTCGGTTTCCTTGGGCGGGCTGAACCATTCATTGACCCAGACCACGCGCGTCTTGACCTTCGGATTGACCGATTGCGCACCCAGCGTAAAGCTGTTGATGTTGCGGACCACTTCCGGGATCGGCACCGATCCGACCACGCCCAGCGTGTTGGTCTTGGTCATCTTGCCGGCGATCACGCCCGCCATGTAGGCGCCTTCGTAGGTCCGGCTGTCGTAGGTGCGCAGGTTGTCGGCGGTCTTGTAGCCGGTGGCATGCTCGAACTTCACGTCCTTGAAGTCGGGCGCCACCTTGAGCATCGGCTCCATGTAGCCAAAGGTGGTGCCGAAGATCATCTTGTTGCCCTGCGTCGCCAGGTCGCGCATGACGCGCTCCGCGTCCGCCGATTCCGGAACCTTTTCGACGAAGCTGGTCACGACCTTGTCGCCGAATTCCTTTTCGACGGCCTTGCGGCCGTTGTCGTGGGCGAAAGTCCAGCCGCCATCGCCGACCGGGCCAACGTAGGCGAAGGCGATCTTCAGCGGCTCGGGCTTGGGCGCGGGCGCCGGGACCGCGGCAACCGGCGCCGGTGCCGGCGCAGGAGCGGGTTCTTCCTTCTTGCTGCAAGCTGCGAGGGCTGCCGCCGCCACGGCCGACATCAGGGTTGCGGCCTTCAACAGGAAACGTTTCTTCAGGTCAGTCATGGTGTCCTCATCCTCGTCGCAGTTGTGAAACTTCAATTATGAACCGGGGTAGAACGGCTTTCCCAGCGACGCCGGCATGTTGGCGCGGATCCAGGCGGGGTTGCGCGAGATCAGTGCCAGCACGACGATGGTCGCGATGTAAGGCAGCATGGTGAGGAACTGGCTGGGCACGTCCACGCCGATTCCCTGGAGGTGAAACTGCAGCATGGTCACGCCGCCGAACAGGTAGGCACCGAGCAAGACCCGTGCCGGTCGCCAGGTCGCGAAGGTGGTCAGCGCCAGCGCGATCCAACCTTTGCCCGCCACCATGCCTTCGACCCAGAGCGGCGTGTAGATGACGGACATGTAGGCGCCGGCGAGGCCGCACAGCGCTCCGCCGGCCACCACTGCGGCCAGCCGGATGCGGCGCACCGGGTAGCCCAGCGCGTGCGCCGATTCGGGCGACTCGCCGACCGACCGCAGCACCAGGCCGGTGCGGGAACGGTACAGAAACCAGATCAGCCACGCGGCCAGAGCGATCGTGAAGTACACCATCGGGTGCTGGCGAAACACGGCCGGCCCGAGCAGCGGAATATCCCCCAGCAGCGGGACTGAAAAGTGCGGGCGGGGCGGCAGCTTCTCCTGCACGTAGCGGATGCCGGCGAAGGCCGAGAAGCCGGCGCCAAACAGGCTGAGCGCCAGCCCGGTGGCGTACTGGTTGGTGTTGAGCCAGATCGCCAGCGAGCCGAAGATCGCCGCCAGCAGCGCGCCTGCCCCGATCCCGGCGGCAAATCCGAGCCAGTCGTTGCCGGTGTGCACCACGGTGGCGAAGCCGGCGAGCGCGGCACATAGCAGCATGCCCTCGGCGCCCAGATTGACGATGCCGGCCTTTTCGTTGACCAGCAGGCCCAGCGCCGCCAGCGCCAGCACCGTGCCCGCATTGAGCGTGGCCGCGAACAGCAGTGCGTAGGATTCCATCAGCCGACCGCCTTCCATCGGCCATTCCCGCGCCATCCGTCATTCCCGCTCAGTCCGTCATTCCCCCTTCGGCCGTCAGGCCCGGTCAGTCCGTCATTCCCGCGGAGGCGGGAACCCAGGGCGTTCGAATTGGTCGATGCCCTGGATCCCCGCCTCCGCGGGGATGACAGATGCCTCCGCGGGAATGACGAAACCCGCCTGCGCGGGGATGCCGACATCGGGACGATCGGGGATGACGATATCGGGGCGATCGGCATCAATGCGCTCCCGGCAAAAACGCGGCGCGGCGCCAGCGCACCCGGTACACGATCAGCGTGTCGCACGCCAGCAGCGTGAACAGCAGCAGACCCTGGAACACGCCGGTGAGCGACTTGGGCAAGCCCAGGCGCGACTGCGCCAGCTCGCCGCCGATGTAGAACATGCTCATGAGGACGGCGGAAAACACCATACCGACCGGATGCAGCCGGCCGACGAAGGCAACGATGATCGCGGCGAAGCCATAGCCAGCCGGAACGTAGGGCGTGAGCTGGCCGATCGGACCGGCCACCTCCAGCGCACCGGCAAGGCCCGCCGTGCCACCGGACACCAGCAGCGCCGTCCAGAGCGCCTTGCGCGACGAGAAGCCGGCATAGCGCGCCGCAGCGGGGGCCAGTCCGCCGACCTGCTGGGCGAACCCGGCGCGGGTGCGAAACAGGAACACCCACAGCGCCGCCACGCCGGCAAGCCCGAGCAGCAGTCCGATGCTCACCCGGGAGCCGGCCATCAGGCGCGGGATCTGCGTCGCCGCATCGAAGGTCCTGGACTGCGGAAAGTTGTAGCCGGCCGGATCCTTCCACGGCCCGTAGACCAGGTAACCCAGCACCTGGTCGGCCACGTAGACCAGCATCAGGCTGACCAGGATTTCGCTGGCGTTGAAGCGGTCCCGCAGCAGCGCCGTGATCGCCGCCCAGGCCATTCCCCCAGCGACACCGGCCAGCAGGATGGCCAGCACGATCCAGCGTCCGGTCGCCTTGTCGGCCAGCAACGCGACGCCGCCGGCGACCACCGCACCGATCACGAACTGGCCCTCGGCGCCGATGTTCCAGACGTTGGAGCGAAAGCACACCGCCAGCCCCAGCGCGATGAGCAGCAAGGGCGTGGCCTTGACCATCAATTCCCCCAGCGCATACGGCGTGCGGATCGGCTCCCAGAAGAAGACCTGCAGTCCGCGCACCGGGTCCTTGCCCATGAGCGCGAACAGCAGCATGCCGATCAGCACCGTGATCGCCAGCGCCAGCAGCGGTGAGCCGACGCTCCACAGCCGGGAGTTGTCGGGACGCGGTTCAAGCTTGAGCACGGCCTGCTTCCTGATCCGCTGGGGTCAGGTCGAACAGACCGGACATCCACGCCCCGATCTGCGCGACGGTCGCATCGCGGCGCTGCACCGAGGGCGACAGCCGGCCCTTGGCGATCACGTGCAACCGGTCGCTGATCTCGAACAGTTCATCCAGTTCCTCGCTCACCACCAGCACGGCGCAGCCAGCGTCGCGCAGTGCGAGGATTTCACCGCGGATCTGGGCCGCGGCGCCGACATCGACCCCCCAGGTCGGCTGCGAAATGACCAGCAGCTTCGGCTTGGCGTCGATCTCGCGCCCGACGATGAATTTCTGCAGGTTACCGCCGGACAGGGACCTGGCCGCTGCGTCGGGACCGCCCGCTTTCACATGGAAGCGCGAAATCACGCCGCGCGCCTGCTGCCGCAGCGCCTTGACGTCGATCCAGCCGCTCTTGCCGACCGAATCGGTGCGGGTGAGCATCAGGTTGTGCGCCAGGCCCAGCGTCGGCACTGCCCCCCGGCCCAGCCTTTCCTCCGGCACGAAATGCACGCCCAGGTGGCGCCGGTGGGCGGGACCGAAGCGTCCGACGTCCTTGCCGAACACCTGGAGCATCGACGGCCCGCTGCGCGTGTCCTCGCCGGAGAGCGCGTACAGCAGCTCCCGCTGGCCGTTGCCCGACACACCCGCGATGCCGACCACCTCGCCGGCCCGCACTTCGAGCGACACGTCCTGGAGATCGACTCCGAAGGGATCGTCCTTGCGCAGCTGCAGGCGCTGCACCCGCAGCACCGTTTCACCGGCGGTGACCTTGTGGTGTTCCAGCGCCGGCGGCTCGGCGCCGATCATCAGCCGGGACAGCGACGCGTTGGTCTCCTGCTGCGGATTGCACACGCCCGTCACCACGCCGGCGCGCAGCACGGTGCAGGCATTGCACAGCTCGCGGATCTCGTGCAGCTTGTGGCTGATGTACAGGATGCTGCAGCCTTCGGCCGCCAGTTTCTTCAGCACAGCAAAAAGTTTCCCGACGGCCTGCGGAGTGAGCACCGAGGTCGGCTCGTCGAGGATCAGCAGCTGCGGACTGGTGAGCAGCGCGCGGATGATCTCCACCCGCTGCATCTCGCCCACCGACAGCGTGTGCACCGGCCGGGCCGGATCGATGTCGAGTCCGTAATCGGCGGCCTTGGCGCTGACGCGGGCGGTGACCTCGGCCAGCGTGAGTTTCCTGTCGAGCCCGAGCCAGACGTTCTGCGCCACCGTCAGCGTGTCGAACAGGCTGAAATGCTGGAACACCATGCTGATGCCCAGCGCCCTGGCCTCCTGCGGATTGCGCACCGCCACCGGCTCGCCATTCCACAACACGCTGCCCGCATCGGGCTTGACCGAGCCGTAGATGATCTTCATGAGCGTCGACTTGCCGGCCCCGTTTTCCCCGAGCACGGCGTGCGTCTCACCCGGCTGCACCGTCAGCGAAATGCCGTTGTTGGCGACCACGGCGGGATAGCGCTTGGTGATGCCGGTGAGCTGGAGTCGGGGAGCTGTCATCGGAAACGGTCGCCCATTATCCGGCCCGGACGACCGCGCGACCAGCGAAAAGCGCTTGATCTCTCATGGTGGGAGCTGCATTCTTCTCATGTGGCAAAGCTTATGCTGCGGTGTGGGCCAGACGACCCTCGCGAACCAGGCGCCAGACTCTGTTGAAAACCGATCCCATGGAAACCCGAACCCTCACTTTCATCCATCGCGGCCTGCCGGTCTCGCTGCGCAATGTACCACCCGACCGCACGCTGCTGGAAGTGCTGCGCGAGGACCTCGGGGCGACAGGAACCAAGGAAGGCTGCGGCGAGGGGGACTGCGGAGCGTGCACGGTGGTGCTGGGTGAGTTGACCCAAGCGCCAACCGGGGACGGCGACGGCATCAGGTACCGCGCCATCAACAGCTGCATCCGGCTGGC
>JANXVP010000278.1 GCA_025351615.1 Ramlibacter sp.
AACAACCCGCGCGACCTGGTGCCGGAATCGAACATGCCGGCCTATCCCTGGCTGGAGAAGACCCTGGTGGACAGCGACAGCATCGGCAACCACATGACGGCGCTGCGCCGGGTCGGCGTGCCGTACACCGACGCCGAGATCGCCTAGGCCGGCACGGACATCAAGGGCAAGACAGAGCTCGATGCGCTGGTCGCCTACCTGCAGGGCATGGGCCTGGCCCTGACCAACAACCTCGCCGGCAAGACGGCGTCGGCCGCGCCGGCCGTCGCCGCGCCCGCGGCCAACTGAACGGAACCCCGATATGGACTCGATCACCGCGCTGCGCATCCTGGCGACGCTGGCCAGCTTCGCCGCCTTCATCGCCATTGCCTGCTGGGCCTATTCCCGCGGTAACCGCGAGCGCTTCGACGAAGACGCCCGCATCCCGTTCCAGCAGGATTGACCAGGAGCTGCCATGAGCGATTTCAACGAAAGTTTCTGGTCCTTCTATGTCGCCGGCCTGACGCTGGTGGGTATCTTGGCCTGCCTGCTGCTGCTGTGGGTCACGGCCCGCGCCAAGGGCGTGGCCACGGCGGACAACAGCACCGGCCACGTCTGGGACGGGGACCTGCGCGAGATGAACAATCCCATGCCGCGCTGGTGGGTGTGGCTGTTCGTGCTGACCATTGTCTTTTCGCTGCTGTATCTGGTGGCTTATCCGGGCCTGGGAAGCTATCCGGGCGAGCTGGGCTGGACCACGCGCGGCGAGTACGCCAGCGAGGTGGAGAAAGCCAACCTCGACCTTGCGCCGCTCTATGCGCAGTTCACCATCCGCAAACCCGAAGACCTGGCCGGCGATGCCCTGGCGATGGGCGTGGGGGAGCGGCTGTTCATGAACAACTGCGCGCAATGCCACGGCTCGGATGCGCGCGGCAGCAAGGGATTTCCCAATCTGACCGACAGCGACTGGCTGTACGGCGGCACGCCGGAAAAGATCAAGGAAACCATCACCGGGGGCCGCCATGGCGTCATGCCGCCGATGGCCGCGGTCGTCGGCACGCCCGACGACGTGAAGAACGTCGCCAACTATGTGCTGAGCCTGTCGGGCAGCCCGAACGACTCGGTGCGGGCGCAGTTGGGCAAGCCGAAGTTCACGGCGTGCGCTGCCTGTCACGGCGTCGGCGGCAAGGGCAACCAGGCCATCGGCGCCCCCAATCTGACCGACGACATATGGCTGCACGGCTACGGTGAACAGGCCATCATCGCAATGGTCGATCACGGCAAAACGAGCGACATGCCCGACCAGGGCGGCAAGCTGACCGAGGCGCAGATTCATGTGCTCACCGCCTATGTCTGGGGCCTGTCGAACAAGCCGGCGCCCGCGCGACCGTAAGCGGAGCCGGCGTGCAGTCGACCCCCGTGCGCAAGGTCATTCCTATCGTTGCGGCACTGCCGCATGGTGACGACGGATCGCTCTACGAGGCGCACAAGAAAATTTATCCGCGTTCGGTGGGCGGCCGCTTCGCCCGCTGGCGCTGGGTCTTCGTGGCCCTGACGCAGCTGGTCTTCTATGGGCTGCCGTGGCTGCAATGGGGTCAGCGGCAAGCCGTGCTGTTCGACGTCGGCGCGCGCCGCTTCTACCTGTTCGGGTCGGTCCTGTATCCGCAGGACTTCATCTACCTGACAGGCCTGCTGGTGATCAGCGCGCTGTCCCTGTTCCTGTTCACTGCGGTGGCGGGGCGTTTGTGGTGCGGCTTCGCCTGTCCGCAAACCGTGTACACCGAAATTTTCATGTGGATCGAGCGCAAGGTGGAGGGCGACCGGGGCGCCCGGATGCGGCGAGACGGAGCGCCGCTGACCCTGGACAAACTGCTGAGAAAATGGGTCAAGCACCTGCTCTGGCTTTCGCTGGCGATGTGGACCGGCTTTACCTTCGTGGGCTACTTCACGCCCGTGCGCGAGCTCGGCGTGGAATTCCTTGGGCTGCGGATGGGGTCATGGGAAGTGTTCTGGGTGTTCTTCTACGGCATCGCCACCTATGGCAATGCCGGCTTCCTGCGCGAGCAGGTGTGCAAGTACATGTGTCCCTACGCGCGTTTCCAGAGCGCGATGTTCGACCGCGACACGCTGATCGTGAGTTACGACGGCGAGCGCGGCGAGCCGCGCGGCGCCCGCTCCCGCAAGGCCGACATCTCCATGCTCGCGCTGGGCTCGTGCGTGGACTGCACGCTGTGCGTTCAGGTCTGTCCGACCGGCATCGACATCCGCGAAGGATTGCAGTATGAATGCATCGGCTGTGCCGCCTGCGTCGACGTTTGCGACACTGTCATGGACAAGATGGCCTATCCGCGCGGCCTCATCCGCTTCACCACGCAGAACGCGATGGTCGGCCACTGGAGCCCGCAGCAGACATGGCGGCGGGTGTTGCGGCCGCGGGTGCTGGTGTACGGCGCCGTCTTGGCCGCGCTGTGCGTCGGCTTTCTCTGGACCTTCGCCGCCCGCGTTCCACTCAAGGTCGACGTGGTGCGCGATCGCGCCGCGCTCTCGCGCATCGTCGCCGGCGGGAGCCTCGAGAATGTCTACCGGCTGCAGATCATGAACGCCACCGAGCAGCCGCAGCGTTACAGCATCGCTGCGCACGGACTGGACGGCATGGCGATCGTCTCGGACCCGCAGGTCCAGGTCGGCCCGGCCGAATCGCGTTGGGTTGCCGTGCGTTTGCAGATGCGTGCCGGCACCGCCGCGCCCGGCTCCCACGCGATTGAATTCACGGTCGTGGACGCGTCGGGACAGGCGGTCGTGAGCGAGAAGTCCGTGTTCCTGGTTCCCCATTAGAGAAAGGGCAAGACAATGCATTCGAGCAACGCTTCGCAAATCCCATCCGCGCCATGGTGGACGTTCGGGTATCTCTGGCTGGTGATCGCGGGGCCCGCAGCCGTCGTCGTGGCATCGATCGCGACGGTCTGGCTGACACTGGCCTTTCCGGAGACGCTGGTGGCCCAGGACTATTACCAGCAGGGGATCGACATCAACAAGACCCTCGCCGCGCAACGGGCCAAGGCTATGGTCCCGGCGATGCAGGGCCGCAACCACGCCGCCACGCCGGCGAAATGAGCGCGCTCTGCCGCTACGTGCCCGTCACGCAGTCTTGTGTCGGGCGTCGCCGGTTGCGCGAAACACCAGCACCGGAACCGGGGTCTGGCGAATGATCTGCTCGGCGCCGCTGCCCAGCAATACGCGTTCCAGGCCGCGCCGTCCGTGGGTGCCGACCACGATCAGGTCGGCATTCCAGCGCATGGCCGCCTCGGCGACGGCGTTGCCCAGGCGTTCGCCAGACTTGTCGGACACCATGTGGTCGGCTTCGACGCCTGCGGACTGAGCCACAGCCAAGCCCGCGCTCAGAACACGCTCGGCCGCCTGGCGCAGGGCCTGGACCAGGTTCCCGGCGTAACCGCCGTAGTCGCTGTCGGCTGCCAACCGGTCTTCGAGCACGTGCAGCAGGCGCACGCGTCCGCCGCCGTCGCGTGCGAGTTGCAGGGCCGCGACCAGGGCCTGCGTGGCAGTGTGGCTGCCGTCGATCGGAACCAGGATTCGCTTGAACATGGCGGCTTTCGGCGGGTGGTGGAGTTGGTCCACTGTGGGCGCAGCACGTGGGGCCCGGATTGACGTGGGTCAAGTAGAACTCCTGCCTGCTGTAAATTCAGGCTTTTACCTGGTTCATCCGACGTGCCCCATCCTATTATCGAAAGTCTGGTTTCCGCAGCGGCGGTGAGCAGCGATGCCAACGCAGCGGCCCTGCTGGCTGGCGTGCTCGATTCGGCGATGGATGCGATCATCAGCGTCGACCGGGAGCAAAGGATCATCCTGTACAACCGTGCCGCGGAAACGGTTTTTGGCTGGCCGAGGCAGGAGATCATGGGCCAGCAGTTGGATCGGCTGATACCGCAACGTTTCCGCGCCGGCCATACCCAGCATGTGGAGCGGTTCTCGGCAACCGGTGTCACGTCGCGCCGTATGGGCGCCCGCACCGTGATCTACGGGCTGCGTGCCAACGGGCAGGAGTTTCCGCTCGACGCATCCATTTCACAGCTCGATACGCCAGGGGGCAGGCTGTTCACGGTGATCCTGCGGGACATCACGCAACGGCTGGCGGCCGAAGAGAAGCACGCGCGGCTGGCAGCCCGGCTGTCGGGCCTGCTGGATTCGGCGATGGACGCGATCATCACGGTCGATGAGGGGCAGATCATTTGCCTGTACAACCGCGCGGCGGAAAAGATCTTCGGCTGGCCCAGCGACCAGGCGCTTGGCCAGCCGCTCGAGCGCCTGATGCCGGCGCGCTTTCGGCCCGGCCACAGCCAGCACATGCAGCGCTTCGGTCTGACCGGCGTCACCTCACGCCGCATGGGAGATGGCACCGTGATTTACGGGCTGCGGGCCAACGGGGAAGAATTCCCCATGGATGCTTCGATCTCGCAGCTGGAAACCGGCGGGGAGGGAAAGCTGTTCACCGTGATCCTGCGCGACGTCACCGAGCGGGTGCGCGCGCAGGAGGAATGCAGCGCCTTCGCCACGGCCGCCAGTGCGATCCGCGAAGAAGAGAAAAGCCGGGTCGCGCGCGAGCTCCACGACGAGTTGGCCCAGTCGCTGACGGCCCTCAAGATGGACACCAACTGGGTGCGCGACAACGTGGCGTCGGCACCTGAACTGGCGCAGCAGAAGCTTTCCGAGATGCTGGGCCTGCTGGACGGGGCGGTGGCGTCGACGCGCCGCATCGCGTCCGATCTGCGGCCGCTGTTGCTGGATGACCTGGGGCTTGCACCGGCGATCGAGTGGCTGGCCGGCACCTTCACCCAGCGGCACGGCATCCCCTGCAGGCTGCGCATGGAAGAAGACCTGGAGCTGCAGGAGCCCTATGCCACCGCCGTGTTCCGCATCGTGCAGGAGTCGCTGGCCAACGTGGCCAAGCACGCGGATGCAACCGACGTGAACGTGTCGGTGCAGCGGCGGCGGGGAGAGATCGTGCTGACGGTGCAGGACGACGGGCGTGGCTTCGATGCCGCCGCGCAGCGTTCCGTGACCTCGCTCGGCCTGTTGGGCCTGCAGGAGCGCGCCCAGTTGCTCAAGGGGACGGTGGAGATATCCAGCGCACCCGGCGAGGGCACGCGTATCGGCGTGCGCATTCCATTCTTGCAACCCGAGGCGACACGATGATCCGGATCGTGATCGCCGACGACCACGCCATCGTGCGGGAAGGCCTCAAGCGCATTGTCGCCTCCGCCGAGGACATGGAGGTGCTGGCCGAAGCAGCCGACGGCACGGAGGTCATGCAGCGAGTGCGTGAGGCCGACTTCGACGTGCTGGTGCTGGATCTGTCCATGCCCGGACGCAGCGGCATGGAGTTGATCAAGCTGGCCAAGGCCGAGAAGCCCCGGCTGCGGATCCTCGTGCTCAGCATGCACCAGGAGCTTCAGTACGCGGTCCGCGCGATCAAGTCCGGCGCGAGCGGTTACCTGACCAAGGAAAGCGCGCCAGCCCAGCTGGTCCTGGCGTTGCGCAAGATCGCGGGGGGCGGCGCTTTCATCAGCGCCGAAGTCGCCGAGCAGCTGGCACTGGGCGCGATGCCCGGCGGCACTTCGGCCTTGCACGACGCGTTGTCCGCCCGCGAGTTCGAAGTGTTCCGGCTGCTTGCGGCCGGGCAGTCGGTGACTGACATCGCCGCCAGACTCAATGTCTCGGTGAAGACCGTCAGCAGCCACAAGGCCAACCTGATGCTGAAGATGTCGCTGCACAACCAGAGCGAACTGTTGCGCTACGCGATCCGCCACGGGCTGGCGGAGCCGCTGGAGCCCTGACGCCGGGCTAGGACGATTCCGAGGCGCTCTAGGCGGCGGCAAGGCGTTAAACCGGATTCTTCCGAGGTCCTGATTCAGCCGTCGCCGATGTTGCGAGGGTGCGCTGCTGGGCACAGTGACCCCATGCCAGCCAGCACCGCCTCCATCAAGGTTTTCCTCGCGGACGACTCTGACCTGATCTGCGACCGGATCGCGAAGATCCTCACGGCCGCCGGAATGACGGTCGTCGGCCGCGGCGACTCCCCCCAGCGCTGTCTCGACGGCATCCTGGCCTGCCGCCCGGATGTGGTGGTGCTGGACGTGCAACTGATCGGCGGTGTGGGGCTGGATGTCCTGCGCACCGTGCGCATTGCCGCGCCGGAAGTCGGCTTTGTCGTTTTCAGCAACAACTCGGGCCCGGCTTACCGCATGCGCTACCTCGCCGAAGGGGCGCTCGAGTTCGTGGACAAGAGCACCGAGTTCAGCCAGCTCGTCCCCGCGGTCGCGCGGGTCGGCGAACACGTCACTCATTGAGACTCAAAAAAGGGAATTCCCATGTCCATCGCCGTCCTTGAAGCCCCCGCCCGCGCAATTCCGATTCTGCGCGCGTTGATGACCGGCGAGAGCAATGCGGTTGCGCCCCTCAAATCGGTGTGCTCCAACTGCCACCTGCGGGAGTTGTGCCTGCCATGCGGCATGGAGTGCACCGACGTCGAGCGCCTCGACAGCATGATGTTCAGCCGGCGCCGGGTCAAGGCGGGCAGCAACCTGTACCGCGAAGGCGATCGTTTTCAGTACATCTATGCCGTGCGCAGCGGCACCTTCAAGACCAGCCTGGAACTGGCCGACGGACGCGAGCAGGTCAGCGGTTTCTACCTTGGCGGAGAGTTGATGGGACTGGACGGCGTGGCCCATGGCAAGCATGCGAGCAGCGCCACTGCGCTGGACGACGCCGACGTCTGCGCGATTCCCTACACCCACCTGAGCGAGCTGTCTGCGGCCTATCCAGGCATGCAGAATATCGTCAGCCGGCTCATGAGCCGGGAGATCGTGCGCGAACACAGCCTGATGATGCTGCTCGGGAGCATGAATGCCGAGGAGCGGCTGGCCGCTTTCCTGCTGAACCTCTCGCAGCGGCTCAAGGCGCGCGGCTATTCACCGATCGAATTCCACCTGCGCATGTCCCGCGCCGAAATCGGCAGTTACCTCGGGATGAAACTGGAGACCGTCAGCCGCACTTTCTCGGCGTTCCAGCAGCAAGGGCTGCTCGAAGTCGACAAGCGCCACATCTGCATCGCCGACCTGGTGGGCCTGACGCATGCGCTCGATATGCGCATGCACTGACACGGGACTGGACATGACACACTTTGCCACCCGCATCATCCTGGATGAACATTCCGCGGTCGCCGCGGTGCTGCACTCGATTCTTGCCATGCTCCGGCAGGGGCCGGGCGACAAACCCGGACGCTTCTTCGACGTCCTGCGCGCCATGCTTTTTTACATCAGTGAATTCCCGGAACGGTTGCACCATCCCAAGGAATCCAATCTGCTGTTTCCGCGGCTGGCCCGCGTCAGGCCCGAGGTGATGAGCACCATCAACCGGCTCGAGGAAGACCACCTCCGGGGCGAGGAAAGGGTGCGCGAGCTGCAGCAGCTGCTGCTGGCATGGGAGTTGATCGGCGAATCCCGGCGGGAGATCTTCGAGCAGCAGACGACCGAGTATGTGACCTTCTACCTCGAGCACATGCGCATCGAGGAGAACGAGTTGCTGCCGCTGGCCGAACAGGAGCTTTCGACGGAGGACTGGACTGTGCTGGATGCCGCCTTTGCAGCCGGGCGCGACCCGCTTGCCGGGGGCCTGCGCGACCCCCACTACGACCGCTTGTTCACGCGCATCGTGCTCAAGGCCCCGGCCCCGATCGGCGTGGGCCCCAGCCTCGAGGGCGCCTTGACGCATTGACCGGGGCGCGATACGCCGGTGTTGATCCACATCAAGCGCTGGCCCCCGTTGCCGGGGCACAGTGTGGATTCCACACCCGAAGACCGCGATGGATCCCGTTTCTCCCGCCCTGCTGCGTCGCTTCGACGTCGCGGGTCCGCGCTACACCTCCTATCCGACCGCCGACCGCTTCGTGGAAGCCTTCACTGCCGCCGATCAGGGGCTGGCGCTGGCCCGGCGCCGCGCCGCGTCCCCGGCAATCGCACAGCCGCTTTCGCTCTACGTGCACATCCCGTTCTGCGAGTCGCTGTGCCACTTCTGCGCCTGCAACAAGATCATCACCCGGCACCACGAACGGGCCGCGACCTATCTGCGCTACCTCGAACGCGAAGTCGACATGCTCACCGAGCAGCTCGGGGTCGCCCAGCCGGTGACGCAACTGCACCTGGGAGGCGGCACCCCGACTTTCCTGAGCGATGTCGAGCTGCGCGCACTGCTGGCGCTGCTGCGCCGCAGTTTCGCGCTGGTTCCTGACGGCGAATATTCGATCGAGATCGACCCGCGAACCGTGGACGGCGGCCGTCTTGCGGCCATCGCCGGACTCGGGTTCAACCGCATCAGCTTCGGAGTGCAGGATTTCGATGCCAGTGTCCAGAAAGCGGTGCACCGGATCCAGCCTTTCGAGGAGGTGAGTTCGCTCATGGCGCAAGCGCGCGCCGTGGGCTTCGACTCGGTCAACGTCGACCTGATTTATGGCCTGCCGAGGCAGACCGCGGAATCGTTTGCGCGCACTCTGACCCAGGTGCAACAGTTGCGGCCGGACCGCATCGCGCTGTATGCCTACGCCCACCTGCCGGAGCGCTTCAAGGCACAGCGGCGGATCGTTCCGGCCGAATTGCCCGGCGGCGCCGCGAAAGTGGCCATGCTGTCGCAGTCGCTCGCAGCTTTCCTGGGCGCTGGCTACAGCTATATCGGCATGGACCATTTCGCACTGCCCAACGACTCGCTCGCCGTGGCGAAGCGCCAGGGCCGGCTGCACCGCAACTTCCAGGGTTACAGCACCCAGCCCGACTGCGACCTGATCGGGCTGGGCGTTTCGGCCATCAGCCGGATCGGCGCCAGCTACAGCCAGAATGCCAAGATGCTGGACGAGTATTGCGACCATCTGGATCAGGGGCGCCTGCCGGTGGAGCGGGGGCTCACGCTCACGCGCGACGACCTCGCCCGCCGCGCCGTGATCATGGCGCTGATGTGCCGGGGTCAGCTGGTGTTCGAGTCGATCGAACTGGCGTGGCTGCTGGATTTCCGCAGCTATTTCGCCCGCGAGCTGGAGCAGTTGCGGGAGCTTGCCGACCAGGGGCTCGTCCTGCTGGACGACGTTGGCATCCAGATCACGGCGCAGGGCTGGTTCTTCGTGCGAGCCCTGGCCATGGTGTTTGACCGCCATCTGCAGGCCGACCGCAATCGCGCGAAGTTTTCCCGCATCCTCTGACCGCGAGCGCAACGTGTCCACCACCCTGGCAGCCACCGCACTCTTGATGGGACTGGCGGGCGGCCCGCACTGTGTGGCGATGTGCGGCGCGGCATGCGGGAGCATTACGCGCATCGGTGCGGCCGGGTCCACGCGGTCGGTCTGGAGCTTCCAGCTGGGTCGGCTTGCCGGCTACGCCCTCGCCGGCGCCGGCGCCGGCGCCGCGGTCCAGACCTTCGGCGGGCTGACTTCCCAAACGGTGGCGCTGCGGCCGGTGTGGACCTTGTTCCATCTGGCCGTGCTGGCGTGGGGGCTGGTGCTGCTGACGCAGGCACGGCAACCGATGTGGGTCGGTGCGGCCGGCCGCCTCGCCTGGACGCGGATTCGCCCGCTCGCATCGGCCCGCGGAGGGGTCTTCGCGGCTGGTGCGCTGTGGGCTTTCATGCCCTGCGGACTGCTCTATTCCGCCCTGCTGGTGGCTTCGCTAAGCGGCGGACCGGTGCCAGGTGCGCTGGCCATGGCGCTGTTCGCCGTCGGCAGCGGGGTTTCCCTGCTGATCGCTCCCAGGCTGTTCGTGAAGCTTCGGCGAACCATCAACGTTCTACGCCAGGACGCCGGAACCCGGCTGGCCGGGCTGCTGCTCGTGCTGGCGGCGGCATGGGCGCTGTGGATGGATCTCGCGCACCGCATTGCCCAGTGGTGCGGGCTGGCCTGAGTCCCCGCCAGCAGGCCGGATGGCATAATCAAAGGTTGGTTTCAAGCCCCGAATCTTTGAGGACGCCATGAGCGACACGACGCACGAAGAGGCCCACACAGGCCCCATCAGGACTCCCGGACAGCTGCTGCTGGCGGTATTTTTCTCTTTCATCATTCCGATCGTCGGGGTCATCGGCCTGGTCAGTTACGTGGTGTCCGAGAACAAGCCCGCGGGTGCGACGCAGGCGGAAAGCTTCGCGCTCGGCGGTGTCACGGTGGAGGACCGTGAAAGGGGTGTCATGTCCCGGATCCAGAAAATTGGCGCGGTCGAGATTCGTGATGCCAACCGGCCGCTGAAGTCGGGCGAGGAGGTCTTCAAGGCCCAGTGCACGACCTGCCACACCGCAGGGGTCGCCGGGGCGCCGAAGTTCGGCGATGCGACCGCCTGGGGCGTGCGCATCCGCACCGGCTTCGAGTCGTTGGTCAATTCGGCACTGCGTGGCAAAGGGGCGATGCCGGCGCAGGGCGGCGGCGATTTCGACGACGTCGAGGTCGCTCGCGCGGTCGCTTATATGGCCAACGCGGCCGGCGCGAAGTTCGCCGAGCCGCAGCCCGCCGCTGCCGCACCGACGACAGCGCAGATGCCTGCCTCAGTCGTTCCGGTTGCAGCGGCCGCTATCGTGGCAGCTCCTGCCGCTGCGGCTGTGACGCCTGCTCCCACCCAGGTCGCCGTTGCGGCCGGGGGCGGTGAAGCCTTGTACAAGCAGGCGTGCGTCGCCTGTCACGCAGCGGGTGTCGCCGGTGCGCCGAAGTTCGGCGACAAGGCGGCGTGGGCACCGCGCATTGCGCAAGGAACCGCGCAACTGGTGCAGTCGGTGCTCAAGGGCAAGGGCGCCATGCCCCCCAAGGGCGGGACCAGCGCTTCCGAGGCGGAGATTCGCGCGGCGGTGGACTACATGGTGAACGCGGCAAAGTAAGACGCGCAATCGATGACAAAAGGCCGGGTCCCCGGCCTTTTGTCTTTTCAGGGGCTCGATGTGCTGGCGGGCTGCGGCTGGACGAGCTGCGGGCTTCGCACGAAGCCGAAGCGCACCGGGAGCTCGCCAGCAAGAAGGTTCTGCGGAATCCAGAGGCCCTGTTCGACTGTGTCCGCCGCCTGTTCCATGTCCAGTGTATGGACCAGGCCGAAGCCAATGTCCGTGTCCAGGTAAAGACGGCCGCTCTCGTCGAGCGCGCAGGAGCGCAGGCCGGCAACGCGTCCGGAGTGCGATGTGATGCTGTTGCCGGTGCCGAGGCGCCACACCCAGGGCGCCGCTTCGAGTTCGACATACACCCGCTGCGGCCCGTTCTGGAAAAACCAGCAGCCGCGATGATCGGGTTCATAGTTGCGGTGGATGAAGTCCACCAGTTTTTCATGCCTGAGCAGCGAACCCTTGTTGGCGGGGAATGCGCCGGCAGCCTGTGTGCGGTCGTCCCGCATGTACCAGTTGCCGCGTGCATCGAGGCCCAGCCAGCCGTAGCAATGGGGAACGTTGGGCCATTTGGCGATGGCCTGGCGGACGATGTCATCCATGGTCTGGGGATTATGGAGTTTCGCTTCCCAAAAAACAAAAGACGCCGGAGTACGGCGTCTTTCCAAAGAGCATCTCCAGGATGCGGGACCTGTTTTCGGCCTCAATTTTCGTTTTCCGGGATGTCTCCTCGAATCCTCGCCTTGGCAAGCCCCCGGGGGTTTGCGACTGAATGGACTGTAACCTGCGCACCGGCGCGGGGCATCAGGACTTTCCCCATGCGCGCAACCGGTGCATGCGTGGATTCAGCCAGATGCGCCGAGGCGTGTCGCCTCGCGCACGATCCAGTCCGCGGCTTTCTCGGCCAGCATCAAGGTCGGTGAGTTGGTGTTGCCACTGGTGATCGTCGGCATCACTCCGGCATCGACCACGCGCAATCCTGTGATGCCGCGAACCCGCAGTTGCGAGTCGACGACCGCCATCGGGTCGCCATCGGCGCCCATCCGCGTCGTTCCCACCGGGTGGAAAATCGTGGTGGCGATGTCCCCCGCCAGCCGCGCCAGGTCTTCGTCGCTCTGGAACTGCGTGCCTGGTTTCCACTCCTGCGGAGCGTACTTCGCAAGCGCCGGCTGGCTGACGATGCGGCGGGTCACCCGCAGCGAATCGGCGGCGACCTGCCGGTCTTCGGGGGTGCTCAGGTAATTGGGCGCGATCGCCGGCGCGTCCTCGAAGCGCCGGCTGCGAATGCGCACCGTGCCCCGACTGGTCGGGTTGAGGTTGCACACGCTCGCGGTGAAGGCGTCGAAGCCATGCAGCGGCTCGCCGAACGCGTCCAGGCTCAGGGGCTGGACGTGGTACTCGATGTTCGGGTGCGGCATCTCCGGCGAACTACGCGTAAAGGCTCCAAGTTGCGATGGAGCCATGCTCATCGGTCCACTGCGCTTCATCGCGAATTCGATGCCGATCTTCATCCTGCCCCACCAGCTGTTGGCCAGCGTGTTGAGCGTCGTCACTCCATTGACCTTGAAGACTGCGCGGATCTGCAAGTGGTCCTGAAGGTTTGCACCCACACCGGGAAGGTCCTGCACCACCGGGATGCCCAGCTCCTGCAGCAACGGGGCCGGGCCGATGCCGGACAGCTGCAGGATTTGCGGCGAACCGATGCTGCCGGCGCACAGCAGCACTTCCTGCTCCGCGTGGACGTTCACCTGCTCGTTGCCGGTCCACACCTCGGCGCCGGTGCAGCGTCGACTGCCGTCGGGCTGGCGCTCGACCAGTAGCCGCGCCACCTGAGCGCTGGTCCACATTTCGAAGTTGGGGCGGCCGTAGCAGATTGGCCGCAGGAACGCCTTGGCCGTGTTCCAGCGCCAGCCATTCTTCTGGTTCACCTGGAAGTAGCCGACTCCCTCGTTGTCGCCCCGGTTGAAGTCCTCGGTGTGCGGGATGCCGGCCTGCTGCGCGGCCTGCGAAAAGGCATCGAGCACGTCCCAGCGCAGCCGTTGCCGCTCGACCCGCCATTCGCCGCCGGCGCCGTGGGCCGCGTCGGGGCCCTTGTAGTAGTCCTCGTGCTTCTTGAAGTCGGGCAGGCAACGGTCCCAGGTCCAGCTCGCGTCGCCAGTGATTCGCGCCCACTGGTCGTAGTCGCGCGCCTGGCCGCGCATGTAGATCATGCCGTTGATGCTGGAACAGCCACCCAGCGTTTTGCCGCGCGGATAGCGCAGCTGTCGCCCGTTCAGGCCGGCGTCCGCCTCGGTGCGGTACAGCCAGTCGGTGCGGGGATTGCCGATGCAATACAGGTAGCCCACCGGAATGTGGATCCAGTGGTAGTCGTCGCGCGGCCCCGCTTCGATCAGCAGCACACGCCGCTTCGGGTCGGCGCTCAGGCGGTTGGCCAGCAGGCAGCCTGCGGTCCCGCCGCCGATGATGACGTAGTCAAAGCTGCTGTCGCTCACGCGGGTCGCCCCTTGGGTTCGCTGGGCGAATTGGAGACTTCCCCCGGGTGGAGCTGCCGGGACCTGAACCTGTCTGCAACGACGCGGCCTCGCCGCCGCCACGGGACTTCCACCCAGCGATAACTTGCCTCGACCAGCACCGCGAGGGTGACCATGCCGATCAGGATGGTCAGGACGAGCTTGAGGGTGAGGTGAGGGGTGTCCGCGGGCAGGATGCCCGCCATGATCTTGCGGGCCACAACGAAGCAAACGATTTGTGCAAGGTAGATGGAGAAGGAACGTTCTCCGATCTTCACCGCCACGCTGCGCAATATACCCGGGCCCATGAGGTAGCCCCTGCCATAGGATGCGAGCCACACGAGCGTGATACCCAGCACCGCGACTAACCCCATGTACAGCGGAAACGGACGGGTGCGGGCGACGACGGCGAAAACTGCCAGCAACAGAAAAGGGACAACGCCGCCGATGGGGCCTTTCAGCGCCGTCGGCTCCATCCAGCGGTAGGCGGGCTCGCGCGAACCCATGGCCAGCAGCACGCCCAGAGCGATCGCGTCGGTACGCAGGAAGCCGGATAGTCCCGTCCAGTGATGCCGTTCAAGCAGCATCTGCCCCAGCGCCAGGGCCAGGACAACCAACCACAACCGTTTCCTGAACAGGAAAACCGCCAACGGGATCAGCAGGTAAAACTGTTCCTCCAGCGACAGGCTCCAATAGGGCTGGAGCGAGGCGCAATGCAGTCGGGCGTCCACAGCGCATCGGTAGAAATGGAAGTTGGAGTACTGGAAGATGGCTGCAAATGCGTCGTACCAGAACACCGAGTTGTGCTTGAGTCCATTCGGCCCGAGCAGGACCATGAGCGCAACGATCCATAGCCAGGCGGCCGGGATGATGCGGTACCAGCGCTTGATCCAGAACGCGCCCACCTCCCGCCAGAATGGCATGCCGATCTGGTTCGCCAGCGCGGGAAGCAGGCTGCGCGCGATGACATACCCTGAAATGCAGAAAAACAGGTCGACCCCGGACCACATGCCTTCAACGTAGGAGTACCAGTCGGGATGATCCACCACCAGTCCCCGGTAGTGGTGAAGCAGTACAAAGAGCACGGCCACCGCCCGCAGGACCTCGATCTCTTCATTGCGATGATCGTGGTTCGCCGCGGCAGTCGCGATGTCACTCATTGGTGTTATTTCTTCCGTACCTACGCCGGCCATGCGGTCGGTAGCCTTGAGCGCCGGGGATTCGTCGTCATTGCGCGGTCGGCATCACGAATTCGGCGCCCTTGGCTATGCTTTCCGGCCAGCGTTGCATGATCGACTTCTGCTTGGTGTAGAAGCGCACGCCTTCCTCGCCGTAAGCATGCATGTCGCCGAACAGGCTCTTCTTCCAGCCGCCGAAACCGTGCCAGGCCATCGGCACCGGGATCGGCACATTGATGCCGACCATCCCGACCTGGACCCGCCGTGAAAACTCGCGCGCCACGTTGCCGTCCCGCGTGAAGCAGGACACACCGTTGCCATACTCGTGCGAATTGACCAGCTCCAGGGCAGCCGCGAGATCCGGCACGCGGATGCAGCCCAGCACCGGCCCGAAGATCTCTTCCTTGTAGATTTTCATTGCGGGGGTGACGTTGTCGAACAGCGAGCCACCGATCCAGAAGCCGTTGTCGCAACCGGCGCCGGCCTTCGCCGCCTCGAACTTGCGGCCATCGACCACCAGCTTCGCGCCCTCCTTTTCACCGACGCCAATGTAGCCGTGGATCCGGTCGTGGGCGGCGCTGGAAACGATCGGGCCCATCTCGGCGTCCAACTCGGTGCCATTCTTGATCTTCAGCTGCCGCGTGCGCTCGGCCAGCATCGGCATGATCTTGTCCGCCGCATCGCCCACCAGCACCGCCAGCGAGATCGCCATGCAACGCTCCCCGGCCGAGCCGTAGGCAGATCCGATGAGCGCGTCGACGGCTTGCTCCAGATCGGCGTCGGGCATCACCACCATGTGGTTCTTGGCGCCGCCCAGCGCCTGGACCCGCTTGCCGTGGCGCGCGCCGGTCTCGTAGATTTTCTGCGCGATGGCGGTGGAGCCGACGAAGGACAGAGCCTTGACGTCGGGATGCTCCAGCAGCGCATCGACCGCGTCCTTGTCGCCCTGCACCACGTTGAAGACGCCGTCCGGCAAGCCGGCCTGCTTGAGCAGTTCGGCCATCATGATCGAGGCAGTCGGGTCCAGCGGACTGGGCTTGAGGATGAAGCAGTTGCCCGCTGCGATAGCGACGGGGTACATCCACATCGGAACCATCACCGGAAAGTTGAAGGGGGTGATGCCGGCGACCACGCCGAGCGGTTGCCGCATCGTCCAGTTGTCGATCCCGGTGGAGACCTGGTCGGTGAAATCGCCCTTGAGCAGCTGCGGAATGCCGCAGGCGAACTCGACGATGTCGATGCCGCGCGAGACTTCGCCCACTGCGTCGGTGAACACCTTGCCGTGTTCGGCAGTGATCGCGCGGGCCAGGTCGTCGCGCTTCTTGTTCAGCAGCTCCAGGAACTTGAACATCACCCGGGCCCGGCGGATCGGCGGTGTGTCGGCCCATTTCGGGAAGGCGGCCTGGGCCGAGGCGACGGCGGCGTCGACTTCGGCGCTGTTGGCCAGCGCGACCTGGCCGCTGACGGCCCCGGTCGCAGGATTGAAGACATCGGCGCGGCGGCCGCTGTTGCCGGGAACGGTGCGGCCCCCGATCCAGTGTTCGATGGAGGCGGTGGCGGCGGACCTGGGGGACTTGTCGGGTGCGTTCATGGAAATCTTTCGAAAAGAGGGCGCGGGCCGTGATCAGCCACGGCGGCGAGTCTCAAGAATAGCGCTTCCTCAATCCGCCTGTCCGGTCCAGCCGGCCGGGACCCGGATCGGCAGCGTCAACAGGATCTGGGCCATCCCCTTGCCCAGTGGATCGTTGCGCAGCGACGCCATGCCGCCGCCGTCCAGCGCCTGCGTGCAAAAGAAGTTGAGGGCGTGGATCCCCGGCACGTCGTAACGGGTGACCGTGCCCCGCACCAGGTGCGCCAGCCAGCCGGCAACCCGCTCCTCGGTCAGCTGGTCGCGCAGCAGCGGCAACCACTGCGGCCGGCGTGCGATCACCCCGATGTTGGAGCTGTCGCCCTTGTCGCCGCTGCGTGCGTAGGCCAGCCGGATCAGCGGGACAAGGATCGTGTCCGCATCCGGCTGCTGCGGTTTGCCCGAGCGGCCGGCCGCGACACCGTCGGCCCGCACGGGAGCGTTTGAGGGAGCCGGAACCGCCGCCTGGCCACACGGAATTTCTACCTGCAGCTCGCGGTCGCCAAGCTCAACGCGCGGCGAGAGCCGGCGCTTGTCGAGCAAAAACGAGAACTGCCGGATTGCCGGAGACGCACTGGGCCGGCCATCGGCGCCGGTGGTGCCGGGGGCCCATGACGTCCCGGCCGGGGCGATTTCGCGGGCAAACAGCTCCAGGGCCGCTTTCTGTGGATGCATCACTGCCAGCCGCAGCACGGCTTCGCGGACGTCAGCGGTGCGGGCCTGCAAGCCGAAGGAGGCAGCTTCGGAGCCCAGAACTTCGATGCTGGTGCGGCTGTAGTCAGCCAGGCCCTGCTGCGCGAACAGCTCCCGGGTCCGTTCCAGGATCGCCTCACCTGTGCGGCGCGCCTTCTTCGACGCATCGATGCCGATGACGGTCAGTTGCGCGGTGCAGCGGAAGCCATCCACATAGGTCGCCGACACCTTGTAATCGGGCCCGGGGGGCAAACCGCGAGCGCCCCTCACCTGGACCCGGTGCGTACCGGCCTGGGACAGGATGACGGCGCTGAAGTCGCAGCTCACGTCGGGCAGCAGGTAGCGGCGCGGGTCGCCGATTTCGTAGAGCATCTGCTCGCTCACTACGGCGGTGTTGACCAGTCCCCCGGTGCCCGGCGGCTTGGTGACCGTGAATTGCCCGTCGGCGTGGCATTCCAGCACCGGGTAACCGATGTGGGCCCAGTCGGGGACCTCCTCCCAGTCGGTATGCAGGCCGCCGGTGGCCTGGCAGCCGCATTCCAGGATGTGGCCTGCCAGACTGCCTTGGGCCAGCAGGTCGTAGTCTTGCGGGGTCCAGCGAAACTCGTGCATCAGCGCACCCAGCGTCACGGCGCTGTCGACGCAGCGGCCGGTAACGACGACCTGCGCTCCCTCGTCCAGCGCGCGCCGGATCGGCAGCGCGCCGAGGTAGGCATTGGCGCTGAGCACCTGCTCCGGCAGGGCAACGCCGGACTGCATGTCCCGCACCCCTTCGCTGCGCAACCCGGGCAACAGCGCGGTCGCGTCGTCACCGTGGACGATCGCGATTTTCAGCTCCACGCCCTGCTGCGCCGCCAGTGCGGCGATCGCATCGCCACAGGCTTTCGGGTTCACGCCTCCGGCGTTGCTGATGACGCGGATTTTTTTTGCGACCACGTCCTTCAGGATCGCTTTCATGGTCACGGTCACGAAGTCCGTCGCATAGCCCAGATCCGGGTTCCTGGCTCGCGCAGCCGCTAGGATCGACATCGTCAGTTCGGCCAGGTAGTCGAACACCAGGTAATCGACGTCGCCGCGCTCGACCAGCTGCGGCGCGCCCACGCTGCTGTCGCCCCAGAACCCGCTGGCGCCGCCGATCCGCACGCACCGGGGCGCTGCCGCGTCGCAGGCCGGCGTGGGCATGGCTACTGGCCCTTCCACCGCGGTTTGCGTTTTTGCTGGAAGGCCTGCTGGCCTTCTTTCGCGTCTTCAGTCAGCGTGAACAGCGCGATCTGGCTTTCGGTGAAGGCCATCGACTCCTCGAAAGCCATGGTCTCGATGCTCTTCATCGTGTAAACGCCGCGCCGGATGGCCGCGGGCGACTTGTCCAGCAAGCGCTGGAGCAGCCAGTCCAGCTTCTGGTCCAAGTCGTCGGACACATAGTTGACCAGCCCGCACTGCAGCGCATCTGTCGAGGTCAGCGGCTCGCCAGTCAGGCACATTTCAGCCAGCTTGCGGCGCGGCACCAGGTGCTGCAGCGCGGTGAGAACCTGGGCCGGGAAGACGCCGACCTTGACTTCGGGCAAGCCGAAAACGGCGTGGCTGGCCGCGACGGCCAGGTCGCACATGGACAGCAGTCCCATCCCGCCGGCCATGCAGACTCCGTTGACCCGGGCGATCAACGGCAGATTGCTCGCGCGTGCGCGCCGGAGCAACTGGGCCAGGTGACCCGTGGGCTCGGAATAATCCACGGTGAATGCCTGCGCCGCCTGCAGGTCGGCCCCGGCGCAGAACGCCTTGCTGCCCGCGCCAGTGACCACGATCGCTCGCAGGTCACGCTGCGACTGCGCCGCATCGATGGCGTGGCTCATGCCGGCCAGCACGCCGTGGCTCATGGCGTTGCGGCGCTCCTGCCGGTTGATCGTCAGCCAGAGCACCGGGCCGCGCTGCTGCACCAGCAGCTCTGCCGGCTCGGGGATGTCGGACATGCTGTCTCCTGGGCTTTGTCCCTTTATACCCGTGCCCGGGCGGGCTCCGGGCACGGCCCGCTCTCCTACAACCGCCCCGGTGACCCAGCAGGTACCATGGCGCGTTCTGACCGCGGCCCTCATGGACCAACCTACCCCCCGAATCGAGCAGCAGTCCAACAGCCAAGGCCAAAGCACTCTGGTGCTGGGTCAATGGACCGCCGCGCAGTTCGCGCAGCCCCGGCTGCTCAAGGCGCTGGAAGGGACTTTGAAGGAAGGGGCCGCCACCGGTGGCTGGGACCTGAGCCGGGCGGAGCAGCTCGACCACGTTGGCGGCCAGCTCCTGTGGGACCACTGGGGCCAGCGCTGGCCCGAGCCGATCGAGCTGCTGCCGGCGCAGCGGGCGGTGCTGGAGCGAGTCGCCCACTTCACATGCGCGCTGCCGGCGCGCAAGAAAACCGGCTGGCGTGGCCGCTACCTTGCCATTGGCGGCGCGATCCTGCACGGCCTCGACCACGTGCGCTCGTTCGTGGGCCTGGTCGGCCAGCTGACGCTCAACATTGGCAAGCTTGCCAAGGCGCCCCAGGAAGGCCCATGGCGCGACCTGTCGGGCCATCTGTACCGGATCGGTGCGACGGCCCTTCCGATCACGGCGCTGGTGGGCTTCCTGATCGGCGTGGTGCTGGCTTACCTCACGTCGCGCCAGCTGCGCCAGTTCGGCGCCGACGCCTACATCGTGAATATCCTGGGCGTCGCATTGATCCGGGAACTCGGTCCGATGCTGGCCGCGATTCTGATCGCCGGCCGTTCGGGGTCGGCAATCACCGCCCAGATCGGCGTCATGCGGGTAACCGAGGAACTCGACGCGATGCGGGTGATGGGCATTTCGCAGAGCTACCGCCTGGTGATGCCACGTGCTGTGGCCCTGGCGGTGGTGATGCCGCTGATCAGCGTCTGGACCACTGTGTGTGCGCTTGCCGGAGGCATGCTCGCGGCGGATGTGGCGCTCGGCATCACGCCCACCTATTTCCTGAATGCCTTGCCTGCGGCGGTCAGCCCCGGCAACCTCGGGCTGGCCACCAGCAAGTCGGTGGTGTTCGGCTTCCTCATCGCCCTGATCGGTTGCCACTTCGGTCTGCGGGTCAAGCCCAACACCCAGAGTCTTGGGGAGGGGACCACCTCGTCGGTGGTTACGTCGATCACGGTGGTGATTCTGGTCGATGCCCTGTTCGCGGTGCTGTTCAAGGAAGTGGGAATTTGATGGCCGAGCCGGTCGTTGCTCCCGCCCCGTCTCCCGTCGCGCCGGCGCCTGCCGCTGCCGCCGCGCCTGCTGCCGTCCCTGCTGCGGTGGCCCCGATGGTGGAGATCAGCAAGCTGTGGACGGTGTTCACCAGCCCCGAGCGGCGCTTCGTCGTTCATGAGGACCTCGACCTGACGGTGATGCGCGGCGAAGTGCTGTCGCTGGTTGGCGGCTCCGGCACCGGCAAGACCGTGCTGTTGCGGCAGATTCTCGGGCTGGAGACGCCGGCCAAGGGCGACATCAAGGTGCTGGGCCAATCGGTGTCGGAGCTCGGCCGCAAGGGCGCGGCCAGCCGCATCGGCATGCTGTTCCAGCATGGCGCCCTGTTTTCGGCCTTCAGCGTGCTGGAGAACATCGCTTTTCCGTTGCGGGAACTCAAGACGCTGACGCCGAAACTGGTCCGTGAAGCGGCGATGGTCAAGCTCCAGATGGTCGGACTCAAGCCCGACGATGCCGCCAAGATGCCGTCCGATCTGTCGGGCGGAATGATCAAGCGGGTGGCGCTGGCCCGGGCGTTGATCATGGATCCGCCGCTGCTGCTGCTGGACGAGCCCACCTCGGGGCTGGACCCGGACAGTTCAGACGGCTTCGTCACGCTGTTGCGCTCGCTGCACCGCGACCTGGAGCTGACTGTGATCATGGTGACGCACGACCTGGACACGCTGTTCGAGCTGTCCAACCGGATCGCCGTGCTGGCCGACCGCAAGGTCATCATCGCGGGGGCTCCCAAGGAGGTGATCGCTTTTCACCATCCCTTTATTCTCGATTTTTTCCTCGGCCCCCGGGGCCAGCGCGCAATGGAGCTGCTGCGCGAATACCCGTTCGCCATCTAGCACTGGAAAGGCACGTATGAAACTTCCCCACGCGCATTGCGTTCGCTGCCCCCGCAAGGGGCGCTCAGTGGCCTTCGGGCGGCCGGGCGGGTACTGACATGGAAAACAGAGCCCACGCCATGGCGGCCGGAATTTTCGTGGTGCTGATGAGCGCGCTGCTACTCGCGCTCGCCGCCTGGTTGACGCGCGATACCGGACAGCGCGACATTTACGAAATCTCCACGCGCGAAACGGTCACGGGGCTGCAGCCGCAGGCCCTGGTGCGCTACCGCGGCGTCGACATTGGCAAGGTCGACACGATCGGCTTCGACCGCAAGACCACCGGCAACGTGCTGATCCGGCTGGAGGTCGACAGCGCTGCGCCCATCACCAGCGACACCTTCGCAACGCTCAGCTTCCAGGGCGTCACCGGGCTGGCTTTCGTGCAGCTCGACGACAGCGGCAAGCAGGCGGTCCGGCTGGTTCCCAATGACGACGCGCCGCCGCGGATCCCGCTGCGGCCGGGCTTCCTCGCCAAGCTCCAGGACAAGGGTGAAAAGATCCTGGAACAGGTCGAACAGGCGACGGCGCGGATCAACCAGGTGCTGGCCGACCCGAACCAGAAACGGTTGGCCGCTGCCCTCGACAACGTCGGGCAGGCGGCGGCCAGCGTCAGCCAGCTGTCCACCAGCATGACGGCCCTGCTGGATGCGCAGTTCGGCCCCACCCGCGTCAACATTCCGGCCTTCGTGAAAACCGCCGACGCCGCCCTCGCATCGCTGCGCGGCACGTCGGACGCGGCGAAGACGGCGGTGACCGAAATCGGCAAGACGGCGCAACGGCTCAATGCCAAGGACGGGCCGGTGGACCGGCTCGCCGAGGGCGCCGAAGGCTTGGCCCACGCCGCCGATTCCTTCAATGCCGCGACCTTGCCCCGGATCAACCGCGTCACGGAAGACTCCTCTCGCGCCGTGCGGCAACTCAGCCGCGCCGTGACCGGCATCAGCGACAACCCGCAGGCCCTGATCTTCGGATCGGGTCCGGCGCAACCCGGGCCGGGCGAATCCGGCTTTTCTGCTCCAGGAGCCAGCCGATGAAAACCGCATACCCCCTGGATCGCGCGCCCTCGCTGGCGCTTCGAAAACACCCGCGTGCTGCCTGCTCGCTGATGGCCGGCGGCATGCTGCTGGTCGTGTTGGCAGGCTGCTCCAGCCTCGTCGACAAGCCGGTTCGGGCCGCGCTCTACGACTTCGGCCCCGGGCAGGTGATCGCGGCAACGGCGCAGCAGCCCACCCGGCCGGCGCTGGTGCTGGCCGACATCGACGGGTCTGGCGCGCTGGAAGGCTCGGCCGTGTTGTACCGCCTGGCTTACGCCGACGAGCACCAACTGCGGCCCTATGCGCAGGCGCGCTGGAGCGCACCGCCACCGCAACTGGTGCGCCAGCGCCTGCGCGAGCTGATCGGCCGGGACCGGGTGGTGCTCAACCCCGGCGAGGGCGCGGCGCTGGCCCGCTCAGGGGGCGTATTGCCGCGTGCCTTGCGCATCGAGCTGGAAGAGTTCTCGCATTTGTTCGAAAGCCCGACCCAAAGCGTGGGCCTGTTACGAATGCGCGCGACATTGCTGGAGAACACGCCCGGCGGGGAAAAGGTGCTGGCGCAGCGCAATGTCGTCATCCAGCGGCCGGCCGCGACGGCGGACGCAGCGGGCGGCGTGCGTGCGCTCACGGGAGCCGTGGACGCGGCCGCGGACGAACTGTCGCAGTGGCTGGCCCAGGTCCCGTGAATAAAATCGAGCAGCAGATGCTGGCCGCCGGCCTGGAGAATCTCGGGCCGGTGGAGCAGCTCTCGCATTGGCCGCGGCTGCTGCAGGAGTCGCCGCTGATGCAGGACTTCACGCCCGCCGAGGCCGATATCCTGGGATCGGTGATGTTGCGGGTCCGCGCCCAGACCGGCCAGATTTTGATCGGCGAAGACGACGCCAGCGACTGGATGATGCTGTTGCTGTCGGGAACCGTGGACGTCGTCAAGCGCAAAGTCGGCGCGGAGGTCGATGCCACCGAGCCCGGGGCCACGACGCGCCTGGCGGTGGTCAAGGACGGCGCTTCCCTGGGCGAGATGTCGATGCTCGACGGCGAACCGCGTTATGCGAGCTGTATCGCGCTGAGCGAGGTCGAGGCTGCGGTGCTGGACCGGACCGCGGTGGCCCGCCTGATCCGGACCCAGCCGGCCGTTGGCGCCAAGCTGCTGGTGAAGATCACGCAGCTGCTGGCGCAGCGATTGCGCAACACCAGCAACCAGGTGATCCGGCTACTCAAGGAAAAATAGTCGCTTGGTGTACGGCAGGTCAGTGCCCGAGAACCGGAAACAGCTTGTGCAATCCGTCGGCCATCACTTCGACCGCCAGTGCGGCGAGGATCAGTCCCATGAGACGGGTCATCACGTTGATGCCGGTCTTGCCCAGCACCCGCGCGATCGGTTGTGCTAGCGAAAAGCATAGCCCCGTGGCCAGGCCGATCACCACGCCGTATCCCACCAGCGTCGCCAGGTCCAGCCAGCTCCTGGCTTTTTCGGCGTAGATCACGACGGTGGAAATCGTAGCGGGCCCGGTCAGCAGGGGGATGGTGAGCGGCACCACTGCAATGCTGGCACCCATCGCCGCTTTCTCGGCACCCTCCTGCAGTTCGTTGCTGTTGGGCTTGGCCTCCGCGGGCTGCGCGTTCAGCATGTTCATCGCGCTGATCAACAGCAGCATGCCGCCGCCGACCTGGAAGCTCGCCAGCGAGATACTGAAAAATTCGAGAATGCGAATTCCCAGCAGCGCGCTCGCGGCGATGACCAGGAAGGCAGCGAGCGAAGCCGTCCGGACGGTGCTGCGCCGCTGCGCCAGCGTGAAGCCCTGGGTGTAGTGGATGAAGAACGGGACGATCGCCAACGGATTGACGATCGCCAGCAGGGTGACCAGCGGCTTGAATTCCATTGGACTAGCGGCTTTTGGCGATCAGCGGCCTCCCGAGACGTCGAGCAGCGACATGGTGGTGTAGCTCGCCGCGGACGAGAGCAGCCACACGATCGCTTGCGCCACCTCGTCGGCCGTGCCGCCGCGCTGCATCGGCACCAGGTGGGCGAGTTGCGCCACCCGGCCGGGCAAGCCGCCGGACGCATGAATCTCGGTGTCGATCAATCCCGGGCGCACCGCATTGACGCGGATTGCCTCTGCTGCGACTTCCTTGGCCAGGCCGATGGTGAACGCGTCGATCGCTCCCTTGGCTGCGGCGTAATCCACATATTGCCCAGGCGCGCCCAGCCGGGCCGCGGCGCTCGAGAGATTGACGATCGATCCGCCCGCGCCGCCATGGCGGGTGCTCATGCGGCGGACCGCCTCGCGGGCGCAGACCATCGAGCCGATCACATTGATCTCGAACATGCGCTTCAGGCGCGTGACACTCATCTCCTCGACTCGCGCGGTGACGTCCACCACGCCGGCGTTGTTCACCAGTCCGGTGAGGCGACCGAGCTGGGCATCCACCTTTTCGAACATCGCCAGGACCTGGTCCTCATGGGCAACGTCCGCCTGGACGCTGACTGCCTTGCCGCCGGCGTCGCGGATCTGCCGCACCACCGCGTCGGCCGCCGCCGGGTTGGCGGTGTAGTTGACCGCGACGGCCCAGCCTGCGCGGGCAGCCAGCAAGGCGGTTGCCGCGCCGATGCCGCGGCTGCCGCCGGTCACAAGAAGAATCTGTTCCAAGACCTGTCTCCTGCAGAAAGTTGTCGGGTAGGCTACAAACCGCCATTACAGCGCACATTGCGCCGCTGCGACACGCAGCACAAGGAGACAGCATGGGCCGCAGCGTCGATTACTACTTCACCCCCCAGAGTCCTTGGACTTACCTGGGGCACGCGCGGTTCGCTCGCATGGCCCAGGCCGCAGGCGCGGCGGTGAACCTGCTGCCGGTCGACTTCGGCAAGGTGTTCGCTGTGTCCGGCGGATTGCCGCTGGGCAAGCGCGCGCCGCAGCGCCAGGCCTACCGCCTGGTGGACCTGGCCCGGCATTCGAAACACCTCATGCTGCCCCTGCACCTGCAACCGGAGTTCTTCCCGGTTGCGGGCGATGATGCGGCTCGCCTCATCATCGCTGCGGACAGGGAAGACGGAACGGCTGCGGCGATGAAGCTGTGCGGCGCGATTTTTGCCGCCGTCTGGGCGCAGGAGCGCAATATCGCGGATGCTGGCGTGCTTGAACGGCTGCTGCAGGAATGCGGGCTCCCGCCCGCCCGCATGGAAACCGCCCAAAGTGCGGCGGTCCAGCATCAGTACGAAGCGAACACCGAAAAAGCGATTGCCGCCTGCGTCTTCGGCGCCCCCAGCTATGTTATCGACGGCGAAATTTTCTGGGGCCAGGACCGGCTCGAATTCTTCGAACGCGCACTACAGTCACCATCCCTTTGACAGCAACAGGAGAAACAAGCATGGGCAATTTCATCGAACTCAAGGCCGCCGACGGCTTCAGCTTCCCGGTCTACGTCGCCAAACCCACGGGCCAGCCGCGCGGAGCCGTCGTCGTGCTGCAGGAAATCTTCGGCGTCAATTCGCACATCCGCAACGTGGCCGATGGCTATGCCGCTGCGGGGTACCTTGCCGTGGCGCCGTCGACATTCCACCGCGTCAAGCAGGGCGTCGACCTGGGCTACCAGCCGGACGACATCACGACCGGCGCGGCGCTCAAGGCCGCGGTCGAGGCGCTGCCTGCGCCCGGTGTGCTGCAGGACATCGAGGCGGCGATCAAACACGCGTCGCAGGCCGGAAAGGTCGGCATCGTCGGCTACTGCTGGGGCGGTCTGCTGGCCTGGCGCGCGGCCTGCCTGCTCGACGGCCTGTCCGCCGCTGCGCCCTACTACGGCGGCGGCATGACCATGGCTCCCGACGCAGCCCGCGTTCCGAAGGTGCCCGTGATGGCGCATTTCGGCGACCAGGACACGCACATCCCGATGGAGACGGTCAAGGCCTTCGAAAAGACCCACCCCGAGGTCGAGGTGCACGTCTACGCCGCCCATCACGGCTTCAATTGCGACCAGCGCGGCTCCTGGAACGCCGGCGCTGCCGCGACGGCAAAAGAGCGGACGCTGGACCACTTCCGCCGTCACCTGGGCTGAAGTGCAATGATCGAACTGCATTTCTACCCCGGTACAGCGGCGATGGTGCCGCACATCCTGCTGGAAGAAATCGGTGCGCCATACCGGCGGGTGCTGGTCGACCGGGCCGTGGGCGCCCACAAGACCCCGGAATACCTGCGCCTCAACCCCAATGGACTGATTCCGGTGCTGGTGGATGGGGACCATGTGCTTTATGAAACCGCCGCCATCGCCCTGCACCTTTGCGACGCGCATCCGGCGACGGCCCTGGCCCCACAGCCGGGGAACTGGAAGCGCGCCCGCTTCTACCAGTGGCTGATGTGGCTGACCAACACACTGCAGGCGGCGTTGATCGTCTATTTCTATCCGGAACGCTGGATGGACGAGGGCCACACCGCCGGCGCTGCTGAACTGAAGCGGCACGCGGAAGGAAAAATCGGCGTGCTGCTGGACATGCTGGACGCCGAACTCGCGCGTCATGGGCAACCGTGGTTCGGCGGCGTGGACTACAGCGCGCTCGATGCGTATGTTTTCACGCTGTGCCGCTGGACCCGCAATTTCGGGACGGCGCCCGCGCGGGAGCGGCCTTGCATCGGTCCTTACCTGCTGCGGATGCTCGAGCGGCCCGCGGTGCAACGGGTGATCGCCGCAGAACAGCTCACCGCCCCGTTCGTCTGAGGCGTTCGCGTTGATGTCGGCGCGTGGGGACGTCACGCCGACGGACCTTCCCGCTTCAGCGCCTGGAGCAGCTCGAGCGCGTTATGGGTTGCGGCGCTGCCTGCAGTGTTGTCGAACATGCACCAGACCTCACGCCCTTCCTGGGCGGCGAGCGCGATTCGCCGTGCCAGGGCCTGCAGCAACCCCGGCGGGTACGAGGAGTAGTACATGCGTGGCGATCCATGCAGACGCAGGTAAATCCGGTCGGCGGCCCCGCCCGGCGTGGTGCCGCTATCGTGGCGCACAGGATCGGCCAGCACGCGCGTCACATCCCGCTCGCCCAGCCAGCCATCCACTTGCGGCGTGAACCAGGTCGCATGGCGCGGCTCCAGGGCCAGCGGGCCGGCATGGCGCTGGCGCATTGCGTCGAAGAAACTGGAGGCGGCATGTGGGGCGAAGGCGAGGCTGGGCGGAAGTTGGACCAGCAGGCATCCGAGGCGCTGTCCCAGCCCTGCTGCCTGACCGAGGAATTCGTCGAGCAGTGCCTGGGTGTCTGCCAGCTTGCTCACGTGCGTGATCGCCTTTGGGAGTTTGACGCTGAACCGGAAGTCCGGCGGCACCGATGCCGCCCAGCGCTCGTAGGTTGCCCGGCTGTGCGGCCGGTGGAACGAGGAATTGATTTCCGCGGCGTTGAGACGGCTCGCGTAGCGTTGCAGGTGACTGCCTTCGGCTGCGAAGGCCGGCTGGATATCGCGCGGCAGGCTCCAGCCGGCGCAACCGACGTAGCTCAGTCCTTGCGCCATTTTTCCTCGAGGAGTG
>JANXVP010000290.1 GCA_025351615.1 Ramlibacter sp.
GATACAGTGCGCGTCCGGCTGCTGGCAGTGGACGCCGCCGAAAGCTTCATCGACTTCGAACGCGCCTGAGGTAGTCGACCCGCCGCGGGCGGGCCGTGTGGAGGTCAGTCACGGCCGTGCCGCTCGTGATCACGTTCGTGCTCATGCTCATGCTCGTGTTCCCGCGCATGCTCCCAATCGTGGCGGTTGTGCTGCTGCTGGCGCCACTGCCAGCGACGCCATTCGGCGTGGCGGCGGGCGCGCTCGTCTTCATAGGTGGACTGGTACGCCGGCGCGTTGTGCTGCACGTAAACCGGCGGCTGCGAATACACGGGTTCCTGCTGGACGTACACGGGTTGCGGCTGCACGTAAACGGGCCGCGGCTGCACGTAGACTGGCGCCGGCTCAAGATAAACCGGACCGCCGAAGCCCACGAAGAAGTTCACGTCGCTGCGCGCGTGCGCCGACGCCGCACCAAATACACCGAGCGCGAGGGCCGCGGCGGCGAGGAGACGGGTGTGTAGAAGTGAGTTCATGAATGCTCCTTGGTGAGATGGAAGCATCTTGCACCCCCGTCGATGAACGAAAGCTGAACAGATTGCAAGTCCTCAGGGCGGCGGCAAAACGATGTCCACCCGTGCGCCACCGAGCTCGGCGCGCGACAGGTTCAGCTCGCCGCGGTGGCTGGCGACCAGGTCGTTTACCACCGCCAGGCCGACGCCGTGCCCAGGGACCCTTTCGTCCAGGCGCACATGCAGCCGCAGGATGGACTGCGTGTCGCTGAAACCCGGGCCGTCATCCTCCACCCGGATCCACATGCGGCCATCCTCCAGCCACACCTTCACCGCCACACGCTCGTGCGCCCACTTGGCCGCGTTGTCCAGCACGTTGCCGAGAATCTCGAAAGCGTCTCCTTCGTCGATTCGCCAGCTCAGCGCACGCGGGCAGTCAACGCTGATCGTCACGCCCTTGTCGGCGTAGACCTTGGCCAGCGAGTCGCGGATCCGGTCCAGCACCGGCGCGATCGGCAGGAAAGGGGCAAAACGGGTCGAGCCGCTGGCCGCCGCCCGGCCGAGCTGGTGCTGCACGATGTCGTCCATGCGCGTCACTTGCTGCGCGACCGCGGCCGGCAACTGGTCGGGCTCGTGCAGCGCGGTGCGCAACACCGCCAGCGGCGTCTTCAGGCTGTGGGCGAGGAAGCTCAGCGCTTCGCGGTAGCGGGTCTGGCGGACACGCTCCTGGTCGATCAAGGCGTTGAGGTTGCCGGTCAAGGCCGCGATCTCCGCCGGATAGCGCCCCACCACTTCGGTCTGCTCCCCGTTTTCGATGCGCCGCACTTCCAGGGCCACCCGCTGCAAGGGTGCCAGCGCCCATCCGAGCAACAAGGTCTGCGACAGCAGCAACACCACGCCGGCACCGCCCATCCAGCCCCACAGGGTCCGCTCGAAGGCGCCGATCTCCCGGTCGAACTGCGACTTGTCCTCCAGCACCGACAGCACCAGCGGCGCTTCAAGCACGCGCCCGGCCCATTTGACCCCGTAGGTGACCGCCAGGAAGGCGGCGCCGGCGCCTTCGACGGTGTCGTAACGCCACTGCCCGACCGCCAGGCTGCGCTGAAACGGCGGACTCAGCCCCACTGCGGAAGGCGAATGCCATTCGTCGTGCCGGTTGACGTTGACGATGTTGGCGTACAGGCCGGACCCCGGCAGCGACAGGCGCGGCTCGGCGAAACCAGCGGGCATGACAAGGGCGCCGTCGGCGTCGAGCTCGGCCCCCGCCAGCAGCAGATAGATCGTGCCCTGCAACTGGGCGAAGTGGGCTGCGCGCACGCTGTCCTCATGCGCGCTGCGCACAGCCAGCCCGGCCACCACCATGAATGCCAGCAGCACCAGCGCAGCGCCCGCCAGCAGACGGCTGCGGATGGAGGGATTGAAGCCTATTCCAGGGTGAATCGGTAACCTCGGCCGCGCAGGGTCTCGATGGGCGCCAGGGTGCCCGCCGGATCGAGCTTGCGGCGCAACCGGGCCACCAGCACCTCCAGCACATTGCTGTCCCGGTCTTCATCGTGCGGGTACAGGTAGTCGGACAGTTCCTGCTTGCTCACCGCCCGGCCGCGGTCGCGCACCAGGTATTCAAGCACCCGGTACTCGAAGGTCGTGAGTCCCAGATCGGCGCCATCCAGCCGGGCGCCCTGCGCAGCGAAGTCGATGGTGAGCGGGCCGAAGCTGAGCACGTCGGAGGCCGCCTTCAGCGAGCGCCGCAGCAATGCCTTGATGCGGGCTGCCAGCTCCGGATATTCGAATGGCTTGACCAGATAGTCGTCCGCACCGGCTTCCAGCCCGACCACCTTGTCCTGCCAGCTGCCCCGCGCGGTGAGGACCAGGATGGGGATGGTGCGGCCGTCGGCCCGCAGGCGCTTCACCACCTCCAGCCCGCTCAGCTTGGGCAGGCCGAGATCGACGATGGCCAGGTCCACCGGATATTCGCGCGCCTGGAACAGGCCGTCCTCGCCATCCGCCGCGTGGTCCACGCGGTAGCCATCAGCTTCCAGCTGGCGCGTGAGGCCCAGTCGCAGCGGGGCTTCATCCTCGATCAAAAGCAAGCGCATCGTGAGCGGCCCTTGCAGCCTGGCTAAAACGCCTGCCCGCTGACGGCGTCGACCAGGACGACCCGGACTTCACCTTGCGCCGTCACCAGCTTGACGCGCCAGACGGGCCGGCCTCCCGATTCGGACTTTTCCACCG
>JANXVP010000305.1 GCA_025351615.1 Ramlibacter sp.
GTCACGGATTTGCGGATCGAGGATGGGCCGCAGGGCCGGCACCTGCGTGGCCTGACCGTGCTAGACCAGGCCAGCGGGAAAACCAGCGAACTTCGAGCCGACCAGGCGGTGCTGGCGGTTGGCCACAGCGCGCGCGACACCTTCACGATGCTGCACGCGCGTGATGTGTTCCTGGAAGCCAAGCCATTCTCGATCGGCTTTCGGATCGAGCACCCGCAGGGGGTGATCGACCGCGCGCGCTGGGGCCGGCACGCCGGCCATCCGTTGCTGGGCGCCGCCGACTACAAACTGGTGCACCACGCCAGCAACGGCCGCACCGTGTACAGCTTCTGCATGTGCCCGGGCGGCACGGTGGTCGCAGCCACGTCGGAACCGGGCTGCGTGGTCACCAATGGCATGAGCCAGTATTCGCGCAACGAGCGCAACGCCAACGCCGGCATGGTGGTGGGGATCACCCCGGCCGACTATCCTGGCGGACCACTGGCCGGGATCGTGCTGCAAAGGCAGCTTGAATCCAATGCCTTCGTGCTCGGCGGCGGCGGCTACCGGGCCCCTGGCCAGCTGGTCGGCGACTTTCTCGCCGGCCGCGCTTCGACCGAGCTGGGCGGGGTCGAGCCGTCGTACCAGCCGGGCGTGAAGCTCGGCGACCTGGTCGACGCGTTGCCCGCATACGCCATTGCCGCGCTGCGGGAGGCGCTGCCCGCGTTCGGGCGCAAAATCAAGGGCTTCGACATGCCCGACGCAGTGCTGACCGGCGTGGAAACACGAACCTCCTCGCCGCTGCGGATCACGCGTGGCGACGACTACCAGAGCCTCAACGTGCGCGGCCTGTTTCCCGCCGGCGAGGGCGCCAGTTATGCCGGTGGCATCCTATCGGCTGGCGTGGACGGCATCCGCGTCGGCGAGGCGGTCGCGCAGGACGCCCTCAGAACATCCAACCTCCATCCACAATGACCGACACCGTTCCCGCTCCCGAGGCCGACGATCAGGCCGCCATCCAGCCGACCCCCGCGAAGCCGCCCACGCCGCAAGCCAGTCAGCCGGCCTCCAGACAGCCGCAGCAGCAGCGCAAGGCCACGCCGCGCCCGCGGCAGGCGCATCCCGTCCTGGAGAAGTTGTTCGAGCTCCATCCGCAGCTGTTCGGCGCCCGGTTCAGGCCGCTGAAGATCGGCGTGTTCGACGACCTGCTGGTCCGGCACCCGGACGCGTTCAAAAAGGAAGACCTGAAAGTGGCGCTGGGACTGCACGCGCGCTCCACCGCCTATCTTGAAAGTGTCGCCACCGGCCAGCAGCGCCACGACCTTGACGGCCAGCAGGTCGCGCCGGTGGCGCCGGAGCACGTGCACCACGCGCTCATGGAAGTGTTTCGGCGCCGGCAGGTGCGCACCAAGGAAGACCTGCGGCCGCGTGTGGTGTCCCGACTGGTGGCGGCGATCGGCGCTTCGGGCCTGACGCCGCTGGAATACGCCGAGCGGATGCGCACGCAGGACGCGACGTCGAATGCGATTCTCGACGAAGCCGTCGTGCAACTGGCGCAGGCGGCAGCGAAACGCGAGGCGCTGTCGCGGGCTTTCCAGGCCAGCGGCCTGAGCATGGAAGCCTTCGCAGAGATGTACGGCATGGACGCCAAGGAAGTGGCGCGGACGCTGGCGTAACCGTCACTCCTGCTTATGCGGGAATCCATTGGCCTCACCGTCACTCCCGCGCAGGCCTCACCGTCATTCCCGCGCAGGCGGGAATCCAGAGCGTCCGGCCTTGCCCGCGATTGCGAGTCGGGCGGCGCCTGGAGCGAGGGTGCTGGGTTCCCGCCTGCGCGGGAATGATGGGCATGCGGCTGTTTGCGAGGCCCGGCGTCAGCCCTGCGCTGCCTGCAGCGCAGCGATGCGCTCTTCGATTGGCGGGTGGGTGGAGAACAGCTTGCCAACCCCCGAGGTGATGCCGAAGGCCTGGATGCTCTTGGGCAACTGGCCGGGCACCATGCCGCCCAGGCGCGCCAGTGCGTTGATCATCGGCTGTTTGCGGCCGAGCAGGTGGGCCGAGCCCGCGTCGGCCTTGAATTCGCGATGGCGGCTGAACCAGGCGACGATGATCGCGGCCAGGAAGCCCAGCAGGATGTCCAGCACGATCGTGGTCACCCAGTAGCCGATGCCGGGCCCAGAATTACTGTCGCTACCGCGGCGCAGGAAACCATCCACTGCATAACCGATCACCCGCGACAGGAACACCACGAAGGTATTCATCACGCCCTGGATCAGCGTCATCGTAACCATGTCGCCGTTGGCGATGTGCGCCATTTCGTGTCCGATCACGGCCTCGATCTCTTCCCGGGTCATGCCCTGGAGCAAGCCGGTCGACAGGGCCACCAGCGCGCTGTTCTTGAAGGCGCCCGTCGCGAAGGCATTGGGCTCGCCCTCGAAGATACCGACTTCCGGCATGCGGATGCCGGCCTTGTCGGCGAACTTGCGCACCGTCTCCAGGATCCATGCTTCGTCCGCGTTGCCCGGCTGGGTGATCAGCTTGACGCCGGCGCTCCACTTGGCGACCGGCTTGGAGATCAGCAACGAGATGATTGCGCCGCCAAAACCCATGATCAAGGCGAATCCGAGCAGCGAGCCCAGGTTCAACCCGGCGGGCGTCAGGAAGCGGTTGACGCCCAGCAGGCTGGCAACGATACCCAGCACCACCACCACCGCCAGGTTGGTCGCGACGAACAGGAAAATACGTTTCATGAACTCTCCAAAAGGCTTGTGAAATATCCCTCGCGCCCAGATGAGGCGCCTGTGATGGAAATCAAGGGAAGGCTTCGGATCGCCGGGAGTTTTTCGTTTTCAGTTTTTTGACCGGCGGGAACGGAAGACCTGGACATCATCATAGAAGGAAAGCTGCTGGTTGCCGTCGCACCAGCCTGGAATACCGAGCAGCGGCAGAGGCGTGAACGGCTTGAGCGCAAGCGCATCCGCCACAAGCTGGGAAGCCAGCCGCGAATCCGCGTCTGCCAAAGGTTCGAGCCGCAGCGGCGAGCCCCAGACATGCGCCGTCAACGTCTTGCGTGGAACGACCAGTTTTTCAAGCAAGGCATGGCCGACCACCAGCACCCGCGCCTGCGCCCACAACGGCCGCAGTTCAACGAACAGGCGCTGCCAGTCCCGATCCAGCAGAGCCGCCCAGAGTTCCGGCGGCGCATCGAGCAGCGCGCCACTTTCATCGAACAGAGTGATTGCGTCGCGCACCGGCCCGCGGACCGCGCCCACGCCCCGGGCATCGATCTGGGCCGCTTGCAGCTGGTTCAGCCGCGCCTTCGTCAGCGGCAGGCCGAGCCAGCAAATGCCATTGAAGAAATCGTGCAGGCCTGGCCGCACCGGGCAGTTGCCGGTGGTCGCGACGTAACCCTCGTACGCGGCGCCGGCCGGCAGCGCGCTTTGCTCGACGAAGCGAACCGGCGCACGGCCAGCGTCGTTCAGCGCCTCGTGCAGCTGCGCGCCCGAGGCGACCCGCTTGGCAACACACTCGCCGGTCTCACGCCACGGCAAGTACCACGGCGCGCTCCAGTCGATAGCCGCTGAGACTACCGGCTCGCGCGCTCGATCCATTGAACATAAGCCGGATTGCGTTCAGGCGTCAGCCGGAAGTCGCCGCCATACCGGCCCAGCAGGGTGGTCGATTTCGCGCTACGGCCGAGCACCTTGGCGTCCCGCAGCTGCTTGGTGACATCGTTGAGGGGAACCGGCTCGCCGCTGAGAAGCGCCGGCACCGCCGCCAGGATGTCCTCGAACTCGTCATCGGTGGCGAACACTTTGCTGGCGCTTGCCTTCGGCGCCGGCGCGGGCTTGACCGCCGGGGCGCGAACCGGGGCCTTCTTTGGGGCAGCTGCCTTGCGGGGCGGGCTTGGGACCGGCTCCGCCCGCTCATTTCGAGCCGTGCCGTCCAGGTACACCACCTCGTCGTACACCAGCGCCAGCGCTTCGCTGTCGGCCTTGTCGCGCAGCGCGAAACAGAGAACCCGAATCCCGTCCTCACGCAAACGCACCGCCAGCGGCGCGAAATCCGCGTCGCTGGAACCGATCGCGACCATTCCTGGCAGCGCGTCGTGGTGCAGCAAATCCATTGCGTCGATGATCAGCGCGGCGTCCGTCGTGCCCTTGCCCTGGTTGACGAACGAACGAACCGCGTGCTGCCGCAACACGTCCTTGATGCCAGTCAGCTTTTCAGTGCCCCCGTAGGCACGCCGGACCGAGACCATGATGCCCAGGCGGCGGAAGTAGGCGAAGACCTGGTCGACGTCGGATGCCGAGGAGAGGTTGTCTGCATCGAGCAGGAATGCGACGTTCATGATTGCACCTTCCAGTTCAGCGTCTCGCCGCCGCGCAGCGGTTTGAGCTGCGCCGCGCCGAAGGGATAAATCTCGGGCACGATCCATTGTTCCCGACGCAACGTCAGCGTTTCGGCGTTGCGCGGCAGCCCGTAGAACGCCGGGCCGTGAAAGCTGGCGAAGCCCTCCAGCTTGTCCAGTGCGCCCGCGGCGTCGAAGGCTTCGGCGTAGAGCTCGATTGCGGCGTGCGCGGTGTAGCAGCCAGCGCAGCCGGTCGCGTGCTCTTTCAGGCGGGCCGGATGCGGCGCGCTGTCGGTGCCGAGGAAGAACTTCGAACTGCCGCACGTCGCGGCCTCGATCAGGGCGAGCCGATGGATTTCGCGCTTGAGCACCGGCAGGCAGTAGTAGTGCGGCCGGATGCCGCGGGTGAAGAGCGCGTTGCGGTTGTACAGCAGGTGGTGCGCCGTGATGGTGGCGCCGGTGTAGGCGTCGCACGCGTGTACATACTGCGCGGCTTCGCGCGTGGTGATGTGCTCGAAAACGATTTTCAACTCCGGAAAGTTGCGCCGTAGCGGAATCAGCTGGGTGTCGATGAACACCGCCTCGCGGTCGAACAGGTCGATGCCGGGGGAGGTCACCTCGCCATGCACCAGCAGCACCAGGTCTTCGCGCTGCATCGCTTCCAGCGTCGCGTAAGTTTTGCG